>QMYF01000129.1 GCA_003662515.1 Candidatus Hecatellales archaeon
CCTTACCGCCAAATTGCGTTTAACCGCCTCAATATGCTCTTTCCCCGAGCCTGGGGAAGCCGTTAAAGCTAAAATTAGCGGGCTCCGGCTTCTACGCAAGTATTCTTCGGCGAGAAACACGTAGGGATGGTTTCCAACAGCCCTATGAGCCTCATCAAAAACCATTAAAACCACGTTTTCCAGGCTTATCCGCCCGGCTAGAAGGTCGTTTTCCAAGGCTTGAGGCGTGGCGAAAACCAGCCTAGCCTTCAGGTTTTCCCTTTTAGCTGGCGGGGTTTCCCCTGTAAGCAGGGTGAAGTTTTCTTCCGGCAGGTTGAAGGCCTCCTTAAACTTTTGGTAGTGTTGGTGGGCAAGCGGCCTGGAAGGCGCTAGAACGATTATTCTGCCTTCGGGGTGGAGGCGAAGCCTCTCTGCAGCCGTTAAAATGGCTATCACCGTTTTCCCGAGGCCTGTTGGAAGAACCACAAGGCAGTTGCCTTTAAGGCAGGTTTCCCAAATTTTAGCCTGATATTCCCTGTATTCTAGTTTTTCAGGCTTCAGCAGGGGATGGCTGAAATATCTCTGCAATGTAAGCCCCTTTAAGCCTCAAGTAGGAATGGTTCAGGAAAGGGTAAAAGATTTTTACCTTCACGTTGGGGAGGGCTTAATGAGGCTGGAAGCCCTGCTCGGGGTCTCCACCCACCCGCTGCCTATAATCCACGCCTATGCCAGGGTGACCTACAGTTTCCCAGCCAAGAAGCTTTTCAAGCTTGTGGCGGGAGCCTTCATTAAGCTTAACGGCTACACCTTCAATATCCCCCTAGAAGAGGTGAAATGCACGCTCGAGGTGGGGGTGGCTGAAAATGGAGACTTTATCTTCCTTGGGAGAGAGGAAGCCGTCCGTCTTCAGGCAGCCCTAGACAGGCGTCCACCACCCCGCCTAGACTTCATTGTTTACGCGAACTACCGTCGAGCTGGCAGCCGGAGAAGCCTTTGGGGAGACCTTCACAGGGTGAGATTCCTGCTTCTCGAGGAGGGCCTAGCAGAAATCCAGGTTTACCATGTTAAGGGGACGAGGAGGCTTTCCCTAGAAGAGCTTTTAAACCTGATTTTCAGCCGGCTGGAGCAAGAGGCAGAAAGGCTTAGGCTTCCCCCTCCAGGCCTCCAAGAGTTAAAGGGAAGATAGCCTCTCTGAAACCGCTTTGAAGATTTCCCGGTGAAGGGTTTCCACCGGTTTAAGGCCGTCGAAGACTAGGAAGCCTTCCTCCTCAGCCAGCCTCAAATACATTTTTCTAACCTTCCGCTGGAAGGTTAAACTTTCGAAGGTAGCCTTCAGTTTCCCCTTTTTCCTTTTCAATGCTTCCTCCGGCGGGAGGTCGAGAAGCAGGGTTAAATCGGGTTTAGGCGCGAAGAAGTTAATGTTTCTGAGCCATTGGAGACTTACTCCTGAGGCGCCTTGATAGGCTAGGCTCGAGTAAACATACCTGTCAGAAACAACAATGTAGCCCTTCCGAAGCCTGGGTCTTATTTCTCTGGCTAAATGCTCGTAGCGGTCGGCGGCGAAGAGCAGGGCCTCATAGACTGGTGCTCGACGTTTAGCTTTAGCCACGTGAAGCCTTATGAGGTCTCCAACCCTCCACTGGGTTGGCTCACAGGTATAGTAGGCTTTAAATCCCTCTTTCCGCAGGGCTTCCACCAGCAAGCAGGCTTGGGTGGTTTTACCTGAACCGTCTAAGCCTTCAACAGCAATGAGCTTGCCTTTCCTCATGGCTGGCCACAAAATATAGGTTAGGGTGGAAACTAAACTTTTAACCGTTGGGTGGCCAGGCTTGAAGCTTACCCCTGAAGCCTTAAAAATAAACGTGGAAACAGTTTCCCAGCGGCTTCAAAAACTGTTGAAAAGCCTGGTTGAAACTTCAGGGGCTTCAGGCGTCGTGGTGGGTTTAAGCGGAGGCGTAGACTCCTCGACGGTGGCAGCCTTGGCGGCTGAAGCCTTGGGTGGAAGCAGGGTTTACGGAGTTACCATGCCTGAGGAAGGTTTAACCAGCCGGGTGGATGTGGAGGACGCGGAAAAGCTGGCTGAAAAATTCGGGTTAAACTTCTATAAGGCTGAGATTTCCCAGGTGGTTGAAGCCTTCGAAAGGGTGATACCGGTCTTTGCGAGGGAGGAAACCGTTGCCTGGGGAAACCTTAAACCCAGAATAAGGATGACCATCCTATACTATTTTGCCAACCGCTTCAACCTGCTGGTTGCAGGCACAGGAAACCGAAGCGAACTCTTGGTAGGCTACTTCACGAAATACGGCGACGGTGCAGCAGACTTTCTGCCCATCGGAGGCCTCTATAAAACCCAGGTTTTCCAGCTGGCCGCCCATCTCGGCGTACCCTCAAGAATCCTCGAGAAAACTCCCACAGCTGGCCTTTGGCCCGGGCAAACCGACGAAGGAGAACTGGGCGTAAAATATGCAACCTTAGATTTAATCCTCCACGGACTGGTGGACCTCAGGCTTCCGAAAGGCGAAGTTGCCTCCCAGCTGGGGGTTCCCGTAAGCCTGGTGGAAAAGGTTGAGGGGATGGTGGAGGCTTCAGCCCATAAGAGGCTTCCAGCCCCGGTTCTTCAACCCTTCTAGAAGGGGGCCTCCCTCAAAGCCTTCAAGGCCTCATACCAGAGGATGACTGTTGCGAAGAAGCCGAAAGCTAAAGCCATGAGGTTGTGCAGGCTTAGGTCTTGGGGGTAAAACGTCAAATAGGCTGCTAGGAGGCTTGTGGAGAAGGCTGCGTAGAGAAGGAAGCGGGGAAACCGGAAGCCTCCAACCTTAAGGAAAAGCTTTAGAAAGCCCACCTTAACCTCTCTGGCCACCTGATAGTCGCCTGTAGCTTTCTTTTCGACTAGGCCGAGCTCCCGAAGCTTTTCAAGGTGGTGGAGGGCTACGCTGGGGCTGCGGAAACCCAGCGCCCTTTGAACCTCGCGAACCCCGAAGCTTCGCCCTCCACCCCTCAACATATACCAGTAAACTTGGAGGGTTTTCCCTCGAAGCTTCGCCTCGAGCTCGCTTTCCCGGGCTTCCAAGGCTTCTCCGCCTTCAAAGAATAATGTTAGCCGCCTTCAACTATTATTTGGTAGGTTAAGGTTACAGAGGCTGACACGGTTAATTCTTCAGGGGCCTCGATAGGCGTGGGGACGCCAGCCTCCACCATGGCTACCTTCAGCGGATA
>QMYF01000130.1 GCA_003662515.1 Candidatus Hecatellales archaeon
GCTAACGTGGTCTTCTGCCAGAAGGGTATAGATGATATGGCCCAACACTTCCTAGCCAAACAAGGAATCCTAGCCGCCAGGCGGATTAAGAAGTCCGACATGGAGAAGCTTGCAAGAGCCACAGGAGGCAGAATTGTCACCAACATAGACGACCTAACCCCCAAGGACCTTGGCGAAGCCGAATTCGTTGAGGAGCGAAGGGTTGGAGATGACAAAATGATTTTTGTTGAGGGATGCAAGAACCCGAGGTCGGTGGGCATCCTCATCAGGGGAGGCTTCGAAAGGTTTGTGGATGAGGCTGAAAGAGCTGTCCACGACGCCCTATCCGTGGTGGCTGACGTATACGAGGAGCCGAAAATCGTTCCAGGCGGAGGGGCGGTGGAGGCTGAACTTGCAAGGAGGCTTAGAACCTACGCAGCCAAAGTGGGTGGAAGAGAGCAGCTTGCCATTGAAGCCTTCGCCGACGCCATAGAAGTGGTTCCGAAAGCCCTAGCTGAAAACGCTGGCTTAGACCCCATCGACATCATGGTGGACCTAAGGGCTAAGCATGAGAAGCCTGATGGCCTAGGCTGGGGTGTAGACGTCTTCGCAGGGAAAACAGCCGACATGTGGAAGCAGGGCGTAGTTGAACCTAAAACCGTAAAGGAGCAGGCGATAAAGTCCGCCGTGGAGGCTGCAGCCATGATCCTCCGCATCGACGACGTCATCGCAGCCGCCAAAATGAAGACTGAGAGCAAGGGTAAGGGAGGAACAGAAGGAACAGAATCCCCGCCACCCTACTAAACAGAAAACCTCCAAAACCATTTTTATTTTCGCACCCTACTTTCAAGTTAGAGGCTTTCTAGCCGGGATGGCTGAGTGGACAAAAGCGCGGGCCTTGAGAGCCCGTGGGCCCCTGAGGCCCTCGAGGGTTCGAATCCCTCTCCCGGCGCCAAGGCTAAGCCTCCTCAACGCCAACTTTTTCAAGCCTTTCTCTCAGGCGTTGAAGCCTTCCGGCGTCGAGGGTTCTGGTCGGCTTCTCAGGTATGAGTCCTTCAGGCTTGTATAGGAGGATGATGAGGAGGGCTAAGCCTAGAATCAGCATGTCAAGCCAAACCACGTCGAAGGGTATGTAGGGGGCTAGCGCAGCCTTATTATAGATGATAAGCTTTCTCACGGCTACGAAGGCGAAGGTTCCGAGGATTACGCCGAAGTTGTTGGCCGCCCCTCCAAGGATCACCATCACCCAGGGCCAGAAGGTCCAGCCCACCCTGTGGTAGGCCGTAGCGATCACGCTTCCAGCATAGAAGGCGTATAAGGCTCCGCCTAGGGCGGCTATAGCTGAAGCCAGCATAATAGTTCTCATCCTTATCTTGGTTATGTCCTTTCCAAGGGCGAGGGCAGCTTCCTCATTGTCTCGAATCGCCCTTAAAAGTCTTCCAAGCGGGGAATTCGTAAGCCTCTCCACGTAGAGGAAGACTAGGACGGCCATGAAAAGCATGAAGAAGGTGATGGCTGGAAACCTCATTTCACCCGCCCAGGCGAAGACGTCGGGCACGCTTACGCCTATGGTTCCACCAACAAGCTCCGGGTAATTGTAGCCTATAACCAGGATAACTTCTCCAAACGCTAGGAAGGTCATGGCTAAATATTCGGCTCGAAGTCTTATCGCGGGGCAGGCTGCCAGGTAGCCCAATCCCGCTCCAACCCCCATTGCTAAGACAAGCGATAAAACTAGGATGGCTATGGATAGAAGAATATTGGTTTGAAGGACACCATTAATTTGGGTTACGATTTTCGCATTGTTGCTAATGTAGGCTGAGGCGTTTAACCCGAGCATGAGCGCTAGCAGCCTTCCGGGGAGCGCCCCCACAAGGAAGGCTCCCCCAGCTACGGCTATTGTCTTACCGAAGTTTGGTATCCCCCCATACCCGTACTCGAGGTTTAGGCTTAGGGTAACTATGGTGTAGGGGGCGAGGGTTGCCAGCAAGTCTATAATGAATAGTTGCTCAGCTGTGAGCATGCTTCAACCTCCTAAGCTTTAAACCTTGAAGGCTGAGCCCTGTTATTCCCCTAGGGGCTACAAGCAGCGTGATAACCATTACGACGAGGGGGATGGTAGGCCTGTAAGGTATAATCCAGCTTCCAAAGGCTGAAGCTAGGCTACTCGTACCCAAAACCTCGGCTAAACCTATGAGGTAGCCTCCGATAAGCCCCCCATAAATATTATATAAGCCCCCAACAATGCTGGCTGCAAAAATGCTCACCAACACAACTTCACCCGTGTCAGGATTCCCTATAAACCAGAGGGGGAATAGGCCTCCGGCAAGCCCAGCCAAACCCCCAGCCAGAAGCCATGAAACCTTGTAAACTAGGTCGGCGTTAATCCCAACAGCACTTGCAAGGTCTGGGTTCTCTATGGTAGCCCTCATAGCTATTCCAAACCTCGTCCTAGTTAAAACAAGGTATAGTAGGATGGTTAGCGAGGCAACAATAGAGGGTGCCACGTAGAATAGGCCTTGATGGCCAGCCAGGCGGAAGTCTGCTTCCCTCAAGTAGAAGTATCGCGAGGTAACCTTGAACGTGTTCACCACGTAGTCTGCGTAAATGTTTAGGATGGCTAGGAGCACTAGGTCGAAGGCTATGGTGGCCACCATTAGTGTGATGATGGAGGCACCCCTCCCTATGAGGGGCTTAAGAGCAAACGTGTATAGGGCTAAGGCTGTCAGGGCTCCAAGCATGAAGGCGAGGGGTAAGCCATAGTAAAGGTTGACGTTGAAAACCTTGTAAACGGTTAAAGCTACATAGATGCCTATGGTTGCAAAACTCCCATGGGCGAAGTTTGGAACCCTCGTTGTGAGAAAGGTTAGCGTAAGGCCGAGGCTGAGCATAGCCAGCAGACTTGCAAACATAACAGCACCCTTGAAGATGGGGTCAATATACATGGGAACCCCGCCCCCAAAAATATAGGCCATCTCCCCTTTAGATTTTATGGTCAAAGTAGGGAGTGAAAATGCGTAAGTCGTAAGTCTTTTATAGGGATTCGGGAATTTTTAGAGGGAAAATGGGAGGTTCAAAAATGGCTGAACCGGGAAGAAGAAACTTCCTTAAATACGCTGTCACCGCCATCGTCTGCGGTGTAGTGGCGGGTGTTGGAGGCTGGATGGCTGGAAGGGCAGTGGTTCCACCACCAAAGACGGTAACCGTCAC
>QMYF01000131.1 GCA_003662515.1 Candidatus Hecatellales archaeon
CATCCATGGTTTCCCCCAAGGCCTCCAAGTTTCCCTCACGGATAGCCCTCACCGCCTTAAAGGTTAGATTTTCAGCCTTCCTCAGGTTTTCTTCAGCCCTAACTTTCCTGCTTAAGATTTCGCTAAACTTCTGCACTAGGAGGCCTGTGGTTCTCCTGACACCTGTGTCGCCCACGATTAGGCTTAAAGGTTTGGCTGGGGAAAGCCTTACGGGAGGCTGCCCCCTCCGGAAAACTATCATGCCTCCCAGCACGACGGTTGTAGGGTCTATGCCTGAAGGGTTCCCATGAATGAAGCGTTCAGGGATGGAGCAAAGCTCGATTATGGCTTCCTTGGAAGGGTTTAAGCCTAGGATTCTGGCTGAGGCCGCTATGGTGGCTGAAGCGAGGCTGGCTGAGGAGCCCAACCCGGCTCCCACAGGGATCTGCGATGAAATTTTAACTTCAAGGCCTGGGAGAGGTTTAGAAAGCTTTTCTGAAGCCCTCCTTAAAACCTCCTCCACAGCCATCTTTAAGGGGTAGAGGGCTTCAACCTTTCCCTCAGCCACCCTAACCTTAAAGGTTGGGGGAACTCCCTCCATTGAAACTTTTACACCCTTCTTCTCACGGTCTAGGCGCACTTTAACCCTGGCGTAAAGGTTGATAGCCATGCTTACGGCTGGAGCACCGTGAACACAGAAATGTTCGCCTACAAGGATAACCTTGGCAGGAGCCTCAGCCTCAGCCACCCTAACCAAAACCATCCCATCCTGAAGTTTAGGGGTTAAACCCCGAGAAGACGTCTGACCACCTCAACCTCTCTCAAACCAATATTCCGCCACCTAATTTTCCCGGTTAAAAGGTCGACGGGGTTAACCCTCTTCTCGTCGAGCATACGCCCCAAAATCTTACTGCTAGTTTCAAGATACATGTCTTCAGGAGGCTTCTCAGGGGAGACTTCCATGGTAACCCCTTCACGGCTTATATGGAAAACATATACGGCGTCGTCGGTGACGTTAAGCGTTAAAGTTCTCCCATCGTATTCTTCGAGGGCTTCAGCAAGCTCAGGCTTCTCTTTAAGCTTCTCCTTAAGCTTCCTTATCCCAGCGTTAAACCTTTCAGCGAAAGCCATGACTTTTGGAAATTAGGGTTTAAGGCGAATTTAAAAGTTGCCTTTGCGGTGTTAAATAGCCTGTTCCATCGCAGATGGCAGTGTTCAACCTTGAAAAGTTTTCCCGGCAGGAGGCAAAGCTCATGCCTTCCGCCAGAACCAGCCTCCTAACGGTTTCAACCGTTTTAAGCCTCTCCTCCTCCGGGAGATAATTGTAGCCAACAATGTTCACGGCTTCCCTATAGGCTTCCTTAAGCCTCTCCGCCAGCTTAGGGTTCACCCTTTCAAGCCTGCGGAAGAAGCCTCTCACAGGCTTCAGGGTTGAAGCTGTAACATGGCGGACGCCGCAGTCTTTAAGCTTCCTAACCAGATGCTCCAAATCTTCAGGGTTATCGTTTAACCCTGGGATTATGGGGTCTATCCGGGCGGTGACGGTTAAGCCTTCAGCCGCCAGCCTCCTTAAAGCTTTAAGCCTCCTGAAGGGCGGCGGAGCTCCAGGCTCCATAAGCCTTGAAAACCTTTCGTCGAGGCTGGTCACCGTGATGGAGACTACTACTCTACCCTGCGAGAGCAGGTCTAAATCTCGGGTTACAAGGTCGGATTTGGTTACTATCAGGATGGGGAACCCTTGCCTTATCAAGGCCTCTAAGCATCGCCTGGTTATCTTGTAGCGGGCTTCAGCAGGCTGGTAGGGGTCGGTGGTGTCGCTGAGCATTACGGGAAGCTTAGGCCTAGTTTTGGCGGCCATACGGCTGATGTTTTCGGCTAGGTTGAACCTTGGCTTTAAGGGGCCTTGAAAGGAGGGAAACTTAACCGCGTAGCAGTAAAGGCAGCCGTGCTGGCATCTGCCCAGGTAAGGGTTAACGTTGTATTTTGGGGGGCAAGTGCAGTAGGCTATTTTCACCGAGTTAAACCTTGGAAGCCTCTCCTGAACCATGAAGCCTCCCTACTCCTCCAAGGTTTCCTGTTTAACCTTTGAGGGCTCAGCCTGGAAGGGCGTGTTTAGAAGGCGGAAGATGGCTTCAGCCTTCGCCGGCGTTAAACCTTCCACCGCGGAAAGCTCGCCCACCGAGGCTTCGAAAACCCTTCTAACGGTTTTAAAGGTTTTGAGAAGCCTCTCCGCCAACTTGGGGCCTACACCTGGAAGAGAGGAAACTACTGCTAGCTGGGCTTCCCGAAGGCTTTCCAGCTTCCGTCTATGTTTAACCACGGGCCCATAATGTTTAGGCCTAGAGGAGGCATGCCTGGCGATGAGGTAGATTATTTCGGCTGACTGCTCCTCTCCGCTCGAATAGAAGAGATGGAATTTTCCTTGAAATTTGAGGCTTAGGGAGACTAGGGCGCCGAGGATGGCTCTCGGGTTTTCCACGGTTTCCAAGGCTTCCTGGAGGTCTCCCTCCACGAGGAGGATGGGTTCAGGGTAGGCTTCAGCCAGCCTTAAAGCCTGGTCGAAAAGCCTTCCAGAGTAAAGGGAGGAAACCAGGTCTCGGGCGGTCTTCCTCTCCACCACGTGGCTTTCCGAAGCCACGTAGTCGCCTACCGTAAGGTTTCTAAAGTATACCTTCACGCCCAGCTTTTCGAGGAGGCTTGGAACCTGGGAAGCTTTCTCCCGGTAGTCTGCGATAACCGTAAGCGTGCCTTAACCCTCCAACCTTAAAGGCTTCAAAGAACATTTTAAACATGCGGGATGAGGGATGGCTAGGTGCCGGCTCTGCGGAGGACAGGGAGACTTTAAACTCGACTATGCAAGGCTTTGGCTTTGCAGGAAATGTTTCGCTGAAAGGTTTTTCCCCAACAGGGTTCGGAAAACCGTGGAGAAATATAAAATGTTTAGTTCGGAGGGGAGGGTGGCGGTAGCCGTTTCAGGAGGGAAGGATAGCGCCTCCCTCCTCCACAGCCTTGTTCAAGCCTTCCCGGCTTTAAAGCTTATAGCCGTCCATTTAAACTTGGGGATTGAAGGCTACTCTGAGGAGGCTGAAGAAGCCTGCAGGGAGCTTTGCCGAAGCCTCAACGTGGAGCTTAAAGTTTACAGCCTCAGAGAGGAGGAGGGCTTCACCATACCAGACTTTAAGGC
>QMYF01000132.1 GCA_003662515.1 Candidatus Hecatellales archaeon
CTCCTAGAGTTTGCCGGGTTGAATTTCCCTTTAACCCTGCTGGTGTCCAGCCTGGCGGCGGGGGTTCTGGGTGTAAGCTCCTTTCTCGGTGTTTTCAGGCCTCTGACGAGGAGGGGGGCAACCCTCATCCACCTCATGGTGGCCTCCATAGCTTTAGGCCTCCTCCTGAGATACAGCATCCAGCAGGTTTGGGGGCGCCTTGAACTTCACTACACGAAAATAGTTTTTTCAGGGTTCAATATTGGCCCTATACGTACCACCGAGCTTTGGCTTATCATGCTGGCTACGGCTATCGCCCTAACCTTAACCATGCATCTCATCCTCACGAGAACCAAGGTTGGAAAGGCTATGAGGGCGGCTTCCGCCAACCCTGCCCTAGCCCAAGCTTCAGGGATAGACGTGGAGAGAATGGCCATTATCGTCTGGTTTCTTGGAGCCGCCCTAGCAGGTTTAGGAGGGATTTTCAGGGCGGCGGACACGAGGCTTACCCCCACATTGGGCTGGGAAATCCTCCTGCCAACCTTTGCCGTGGTGATTCTCGGAGGGATAGGAAGCTTCTATGGGCTGGTGGCTGCCGCCTATCTGCTTGGAATCTGCGAAAACCTGAGCGTGGTAGGCCTTATAGGTTTAGGGCTTTCCACGGACTACCGGGCGGCGGTGGCATTCGCCGTCCTCATAGTAACCTTGCTCTTCGCGCCTTGGGGTCTCGCAGGAATTAACTTTCAAAAGTTAAAGGTGAAGCTTAGGAGGGTTAAAGCATGGTCTACCTAGCCGGCTACCTCCTCGACATGGCTATTTACATAGGCATCTACGCCATCTTATCGTTAAGCTTAAACCTTGAATATGGCCATACGGGGCTAGCCAACTTCGGGAAGGTAGCCTTCTTCATGGTGGGAGCCTATACTTCTTCGCTGCTGGCTTTGGCAGGGCTGCCTTTCCCCGTCGGGATAACTGCCGCCATGGGGATGGCTGCCCTCTGCGGCGTGCTCGTATCTCTTCCAGCTATAAGGCTTAGAGCCGACTATCTGGCCATCATAACCCTAGTCTTCGGCGAGATAATCCGAATTGTCCTTCGAAACGAAGAGTGGCTGGCAGGTGGAGTTTTAGGTTTAAGAGGGATACCGGAAGCTCTCCCCCTGCAGGGAGCCCCCTACGACCTTATCCTGCTAGGCCACGTCGCCTTGGTCTACACGGTTCTAGGCGTCTTCTACCTGATAATACATCTTTTAACCAATTCTCCCTATGGGAGGGTTTTAAGAGCTATCCGTGAAGACGAGGAAGCTGTTCAAGCCCTTGGGAAAAACACCACCCTTTTCAAGGTTCAAGCCTTCGCCTTGGGAAGTGCGATGGCTGGGGCGGCAGGCTCCCTTTACACGCAATATTTAAGCTATGTAGGTCCAGACCTTTTCTCCCCTGCCTTAACCTTCACGGTTTGGATAATGGTTCTGCTGGGAGGGCCGGCCAACAATGTTGGCGCGGTTCTCGGAGCCCTCATCATGCAGGCTTTCGACAGGGGAACCAGGATTCTGAAAGATTTTCTGGTGCTTCCCGTAGACCCTATGAACCTTAGATTTATAATTATAGGAATATTGATTATCCTTTTCCTCATGTATAGGCCGGAGGGCCTGCTTAAAGAGAAGGATATCAGAACGGTGGTGGGCTAGCATGCTGGAGATTGAACGGGTGGTTAAAGAGTTTGACGGGCTTAGGGTGCTGAACGGGGCAACCTTGAAGGTTGAACGCGGAGAAATCGCCGGCCTTATAGGGCCTAATGGGAGCGGTAAAACCACCCTTTTCAACGTGGTTTCAGGGGTTTACAAGCCTGATGGCGGAGCCATAAAGTATAAGGGGGAGCGTATCGACGGGCTTAAGCCCTACCAGATTTTCAGGAGGGGTCTTGTTCGAACCTTCCAGATTCCCCGCCTTTTCCAGAAGCTCAGCGTGCTCAACAACATGCTTATAGCCGCAAAAAAGAATTCTGGGGAAAGCTTCAGCTTGGCCTTCTTAAAGGGGAAATGGCTTCAAGAGGAAAGGGGGCTTGTGGAAAAAGCGAGGGACATTTTGAAGTTTCTGGATTTGGACAGGCTTAAAGATGAGCCTGCCTCCAACCTTTCCGGAGGGCAGATGAAGCTCCTAGAGCTGGGCAGGGCTCTCATGTCTGACCCTGAAATGCTTCTGATAGATGAGCCTGCTTCAGGGGTTAACCCTGCCCTTGTAGACAAGATTTTCCGGAAACTTTTAGAGCTACGTGAGGAAGGTTTAACCTTCCTTATTATTGAGCATCGGATGGAGGCCCTGCTAAGCTATGCTGACAAGATTCACGTCATGTATAAGGGGGAGGTTATCGCGGAGGGAACCCCCAGCGAAATCGTCAACAATCCTCAGGTGATAAACGTTTACCTTGGGGAAGCCTAACAGAAAAACATAAAACACCTTAAAAATAAACGATATAAAGGCGAAGCCAACGGTTAGAGGAAAGGGAATAGAGTGGTGGGCCTTGACCATCCTTGAAACCTTAAACCTTCACGCAGGCTACGGTAAAACGGTGATTATCCAAGATGTTTCCATAAGGGTTGGCAGGGATGAGGTTATCGCCCTAATAGGGCCTAACGGCTCAGGCAAGTCTACGCTACTTAAAAGCGTGGTGGGGCTGGCTAGGGTTTTCAGCGGCCAAGTGGTTTATGAGGGGCGGCCCCTTAACGGGTCTAGAACCCATGAAATCATAAGGATGGGGATTGGATATGTCCCCCAGGTGGAAAACGTTTTCACCAATCTTACGGTTGAGGAAAACCTAGAGATGGGAGCTTACATCAGGAAGGATAACGGTGTTCGAAGAGACCTAGAGGAAATCTTCGAGCTTTTCCCTGAGCTTAAACCTTACAGGAAGCGTAGGGCTGCTACCCTCAGCGGCGGAGAGAGACAGATGCTTGCCATTGGCCGAGCTCTCATGAGCAGGCCTAAACTTCTAATCCTTGACGAGCCCACCGCCAATCTGGCTCCCAAAGCCGTAGCTAAAGTGTTATCGAAAATTGAAACGATAAAGGAGGCGGGAATCCCCGTTCTCATGGTTGAGCAGAACGTTAAGAAGGCCCTTCAGATTTGCAGCCGCGTATACTTAATGGTTTCAGGCCGTTGCGTCTACGAG
>QMYF01000133.1 GCA_003662515.1 Candidatus Hecatellales archaeon
GATAGACTATAGGAAGGCGGAGAAGGGCCTAGAATTCCACGAGCACTACCACGCAGGCCTCGAACTCCTAATCCTAGCCCTCCTAACCTTCAAGCTAGCCTCAACCCCACTCGCCTATATTCCGGCTGGCCTAGGCTTCGGCCTCATCATAGCTGAGTGGAGGCAAGCCGTAGAGGTAGCTGGGAGAAGGGTGAAGCCAGGCCATCCCTTCGCCTACGGCTCCAACCACTTCACCCAAAGCACCCTCCTAGGCATAGTCCTAACCACCATCCTCATAGCCCTAATACTCCTACTCTAAGCTTCCCTTGGAAGCAGAAAATTTGGGCGAGCCAGGCCCTAAGTGGACTTACACTAAATGAGTTAAGCCTAGAAGCTTGAGTTAGAGCATTTTCAGAATTTTTGCTGTCTTTTGTTTAAGGCCCAATGTGTCCATACACTGTTTGGCAGATTACGCATTTCAGTCCAGCCTCCTCTAAAACCCTTTTAACTTTAACCATTTCCTGATAGCTTGGTCTTTCGAGGTCTTGGCGGCGGAATTCTGGTCTATAATCTAATACGCAAACCTGAATATTTGGCTCCCAGCTTGCTAATCTTTCTCCCATTTCCCTGACCTCCTCCAGTGAGATGAGTTTTCTGTTGTAAGGTATTCCAATGCCCACAAATATTCTTCCTAAATATTCATCCATCAGATACTTTACAGCATTCCATTCAGTTTCCAGAAGCCTCCCCGCCAATCTATCGTCGTGTATGCCTGTAACCTTTTTGAAGGTTTCCAGTTTTAAGGCTTTAATATCAGGTCCAATATCGGTCATTCCTGCTTCAATAAGCTCATCAATATAATCCTTAGTTAGAATTACTGCATTTGTATCTACATGAAGTCTTGCATTCTTGTCTGGGTTTAGTTTTTTAAGGTTTTGAAGGTACTGGATAAGCCATCTACGGTTTAAGGTGCTTTCCCCACCGCTTATAGCCATTCTGTCAACGCCGTAAAGCCATCTAAGCCTCGTAATTCTTTCCGCCGCTTGGCTTGGTGTTAAGGGTGCTTCCTTTGACGAATAGGTTATCTCCCAGTTTTGGCATGTTGGGCATCGGAGAATACATCCGTGGGCAAAACATGCAACCTCTATATATTTAGCCTTGAATCCCTTAGGTTTAAGCCAGTAGGGTGTTCCAACCCCACCAACAGGATGACCCTGAAAACCTGAAACAACTCTTAGAGGTGGAAGCTTCTCAACTTCTTCTCTATCTGTTTGAATAGTCATTCCGTCTTTTACCGGTGTTATGCAACTCGGTTTTATCCTTCCATCTATGAGAACAGCGCAAGCCCAGCATCCCCCAGTCCTACATGGCGCATAAATTGTCTTAGCTGAGTTAGAAACGGGTAAACGTGAAACATTAAAACCTAAGAGCTCCAACGCCTTTAACACCGTTATTCTTTCCGGGACCTCAAAGGTTTCTCCATCTACTTTAATTTTGACAGGTTTTCGTGCTTCGTATATTTCCTTAAGAATTTTCGCTTGGTTTGGACATGCATCCACACACGCCCCACAACCCACACATTCGTCAACACCAGGGCATAGAATCTGAGTTTCGCAAAATCCACAATGAGCACATAAGTTTTCAACCTTCTTGGAAACGTAAAACTTTTCTAAAGGCAAACCTGAACCCCCCAATCACCCCTTAACCAGTAAAGGGGAGTCTGAGGGAAAAATCTTCTAAATAGCGGCTCGACGACACTCATATCGAAACGGGTTCAAATCCCTGATTCTTCATTAACTCCCTCAAGCCTAACCTGACGTTACGTTCCCTATAAGCTAATGCTTTACTAAACTGGGTATGCTCCACATATTTTACAGTATTTTTGGTTTGCTGGGACGCCTCCACCACACCTGGGGCAGGGTTTCTCACCTTTCTTAGGCTTAGGTATGCTCCCAAAGACTTTTAGGAATATTTTGAAGTAGTAGGCTTGCTCCCGGCTGCTGAGAGAAATAGTCTTCGAGAGTTTAGCAAATTCTTCAGGGGTTACCTGGAATATTTTACTTAGATGGATGCTGCCACTCCCTAACTCTATGGGATGCTTATCCCTCCAAACTACTTCAGCTGGCAACAAGCCTTCGAAAGCCTTTCGCAGCACGTATTTCCCATAGGTTACACCCCCATGTTTGGCTATTTTAAACTCAGCGGGGATTTGGAGGGCGAGGCTTATAATTCGGCGGTCGGTGAAGGGTTGAAGAATTTTGAGGCCTAAGCTCTCACCCAGCGGCTTGGCGGCGAAGGACCATCTCTCCACGACCCCCCTTATCCACTCGTCTACCTCCCGCGGTTTAAACTTGCAGAGGAAGGGGTAGCCTGCGAAGAGTTCGTCGCCCCCATCCCCGGTGAGCACAGACTCCACTCCAGCCTCCTTAAGCCACTTCATCCCAATAAATATGGTGATGTCGTTTCTAACCTCCGTGGGGTCGAAGCTCTTAATCGTTTTAACCACTTGGACAGCGGCTTCAGCAGCCTCCTCAAGGCTGAAAAGTTTCACCTCATGGGGGAAGTTGAACTGCTTGGCGACGAGTTTCGCGTAGCCGATGTCAGGCGCCTGGCCGCCAGCAAAGCCCACTGTCAGTGTCTGCGGCTTAAAGTAGCGGCTTGCGAGGCAGGCGATAATGGAGGTGTCTAAGCCTCCTGAGAGCAGGAGGGAATCAGCAGGATAGTCTTGGATAACTTCGTCGAATACCTTTAAAACCTCTTCACTGTAGTTTTTCAGGGTTGACTCCCAGGTCAAAGCCATCTGCCTCCTAAACTAGGCTAAACCTTAATATTTCGAGGAAGCAGTGCTCCTCTCTCACCTTTTTCACGGCTTCGAGAATTCTTATGTGGCGTTTAAAGATTGGCCCGTAGGTTACTAGGGTGTGAAATTCGCCTTTTTCTCCGCAGAGGTCGAGGTTTCGTTCTTTAAGGTATTTTACGAACTTCTGGTCGTAGGGTTTCCCCACCCATTCCTCGCCTATAAGGTCTGCCCTGGCGCTAACGACTAGGGCTTGGAAGCCGCTATCTAGGAACTCGCCTATCAGTTTTTCATAGGCTTCATTCCAGAGAGGTTCAAAGGCTTTAATTCCAACCTCTCC
>QMYF01000134.1 GCA_003662515.1 Candidatus Hecatellales archaeon
AATAGCTAAATCGAATTTTAAACCTAAACTTACAGCCAGAACTACGCCCACCGGGATTCCGCCGTTAGGAATTGCCAAAACCAGGTCGCCCCTAAACTTCTCGTCCTTTAAAACTAGCTGGGCTAGAAGCTGGCCGGCATGCTCCCTATCCTTGAAAACGTAGGGTTTCCCCAGCAGTTCTCCGCTCCAAGCCACTTTTCCCTCTAAGGCTTGAAGGCTTCTCCTCAAATGTTCGGTTTCAACCCAAAAGGATGGATAGTCCATAAGCCTCAACCATACTACGCGTCGAAAGCCTTTAACCTTCCCTCCCAACCAAGAATTAATTGCCTGGCTGAAGGCTTCGAAAATGTCGAGGGAACCCTTACTCATATTCATTGGACATGTTTCCGTCGATAGGGTTAGAAATCGTTGGGGCGAGAAGGTTCAGCCTGGAGGAGCAGCCCTCTATGCAGCCCTAGCCGCCAAAACCATCTACGACCATGTTAAACTTGTCTCCACGGTAGGCTCAGACTTCAAATATCTCAGCCTTATCCGCTCCAAGCTTCCGGGCTCCCTCATCAAGGTGGTGAACAAGCCGACCACAAGGTTCACCATAAACTACACGGAAACCTTTAAGGCTCGATATTTGGAGGTGGAGCTGGGAGCCGGAGCCTTCATCAGAGTTTCAGACCTGCCTCCCCCATGGGTTAGGGAGGGAAACTTCATCCATCTGGCGCCGATGAGACCTCCAAAAGTTGAAGGCTTCATCGACAGGATTAAAGCGCAGTCGCCTAAAACCTGGGTTTCCATGCATAGCTCGCCAGACTACATTGAGTCTCCCAGATACCGGAAACTTTTGAAGAGGCTGGCTGGAAAGGTGAACCTTTTCGTGGTGAACGACCATGAAGCTTTAACGCTTACCGGGGCTGGAAGCCTCCTCCACGCCATACAGGCCTTAAAAGCGGAAAGGCTAGCTGTAACATTAGGGCAGATAGGCGCCATCCTCGTGGAGAAAGATAGGCTTCAGCTTATCCCCGCCCTAGCAGGGCTGGTTCAAACCCCCAAGGACACCACAGGGGCGGGAGATGTCTGGTGTGGAGCCCTCCTAGCCGCCTACCTTAAAACTGGAGACTGGACTAGGGCTGTCCTCGCAGCCTGCACGCTTTCCGCCATAAAATGCACCGGCTGGGGTTTCCAACCCCTCCTAAACCTCAAATTCAAAAACCTAGACGACCTAACCCTCCACGTTTTAAGGCTGAAAGAAGGCCGAAGCCAGAAAACCCTCCAAGACTTTTTAGGCAGCCTTCCCTGAAGTCCTCCTTCTCAGCTTGTGGAGGCTTATCCGCCTAGCATCGTATACATGGTAAACTTTGAAGCCCAGTCTGGTAAGCTTGTCAGCCAGAAAACGTCTATGACATCGGAACCATAGGGCTTCCGAGCAAAAGATCACTGTTCGCTTTTCCCGGGCGATTTCCACCAGCCTTTGAAATCCCTCCCTGAAAAGCTTGGTTCGCATGTGTTTGAGGTAGCCTCCTTCCCTGTAGCCTCCCAGACTTTCCCCAAGCCAGACATATTCTATCCCCGCTTCAGGAAGCCTCGAAGCCAGGTTTTCCCTGGAAAACTGAGGGTTCTTCCTGGAGCCTGGAAATCTTCTAACGTCGACGGCAACCTCCACCCTCAAAGCCTTCAAGGTTTCCAGGAATTCCTCTAGGCTTCTGGTGGAATGGCCGTAGGTGTAGATTTCCAACCCCACACCTAATATATGGGGTTAACTATGCTGATATTTTGGGTTTAAGGTTGAGGGTGCGCTGGAAGCAGAAAGCCGAAATAGCCCTGGAAAACCCTGTTCTCCTAGTTGGCTTCCCAGATGTCGGCTTCGTGGGTAAGCAGGCTGTAGACTACCTGGTAAGCCAGGTGAAACCTGTTCTCCTTTACGAGGCTTACTCCCCCCATTTCCCTCCGCAGATAATCATCAGCCGAGACGGGTTAATTGAGGTTCTACGCTGCCAGCTCTACGGTTGGAAGAATCCGGGTGAGGGAAGAAGCCTCCTAATCTTCACGGGGAACGCTCAACCCGTCAGCCCTGAAGGCCAGCATGTAATGGCGATGGAGCTTTTAAGCTTAGCCGAAAAATACGGGGTTAAAGAGGTTTACTCGCTTACCGGCCACCTCGTAGAGTATAGGCCTCCGGAAAAGGAGCCTACAGTTTACGCTGCGGCCACAAGCCCTGACCTTCTAAACAAGCTTAAAGGCTTCTTCGGAATCTCGGTTCTCGAGAAGGGTAGAATTGAAGGCTTACAGGGCCTAGTTTTAGCCGAAGCCAAGATTAAAGGCTTGCAGGCAGCCTGCCTCATGGCTGAAACTCCAGGCTACTCCACGCCTTCCGGCAGGCCTCTCGTGGACGCTAAGGCTTCCAGGGTGCTTCTCCAAATTTTAAACAGCCTTCTAGGCTTAAACATAGATCTTTCAGGGCTGGAGAGACAAGTAGCCTTAACAGAGGAGTTCATGGAGAAGCTGGCTGAGCTTGAACAGAAGGTTCTCGAGCAGGTTTTAAGGCCTGGAAAGCCGCCTGAAAAGGAGAAGCAATACTATGTTTGAGCCTCGCTGCCGGGTGGAAATTCTGGCTGAGCCTCACAAGCCTATCCCTCTAGCCGTAGCTAGCTCTCCAGGGTTAAGGTCGGTGGGCTGGGAAGCCCTGCTAAAGCTTAAAGGTAAGCTGAGCCTGAAGCCCCTAGCCGAAATCTACTGTGAAGATTTCCCGGTAGCCTATGAGACGCAGCCCTCCTATGCGGCAGCCCCCAAAGCCTACGGCAGAGGCGGAGTTCTCGTTGAGGCGGGGGAACCCACCCCTCCAAAAGTAAAGGTAAGCTTCACCCTTCAGCCTTTAAACTTGCTCCTAGTCGAAGGCTACCACGCCAACTTCTACGGTCAGTATGAAGTGGCTGAAACTGTGGCAGACCTGCTCTCAAGTCGAGGCGTCAAACGGCTCTACGTGCTGGCTGGCTACGCCATGGAGGGCGGCGAAGTATGCTGTGCGGCTTCCAGCCGAAGCTTGCTTGAGGAGGCTGAGAAAAAGTTTGGGTTGAAGCCTGGCTATGTGGGGCCTTTCCTCGGTTTTTCAGGCCTAC
>QMYF01000135.1 GCA_003662515.1 Candidatus Hecatellales archaeon
ACCGTCCTCCGGAGCCTTTCAAGGATTGGGGCGAGGGACGCATTGGGCGGGACTGGTATGGGCATTTTACCCCTCGGTCCTAGTAGGGGGCCCAGCGCCCGGCCTATCATGGGCATTAGGGGGGCTTCAGCCACGAAGAAGTCGTAGGCTTTAGCCAGCTTCCTGGCGGCCTTCCTGTTTTTAGCCAGATTTTCCAGGTCTTCCCTTTGAACTATTCCGTCGGCTCCAAGCTTTTTAGCTTCCACAGCCATCTGGCCTGAGGCTATAACGCAGACTTTCACGTCTTTCCCGAGGGGGTTAGGAAGCTCCACCATCTCGTTAAACTTGTTTTCAGGCCTCCTAGTGTCAATATCGCGGAGATTCACAATCAACTCTACAGACTGGGTGAAATTCCGCTTGGTGGAGGATAAAGCCTTCTCCAAGGCTTTCTTGAGAGCTTCAGCGTCAACCTGCATTCATGACACCTTCAAGCTGAACCTGAAAATCTTCAAGCTTCCAGATAAATGTTAGGCTTCCTCAGCGAAGAGGCTGTCGTGGACACCCTCCTTAATCTCCTTTTGAACTTCGCGGGGATCTTTGCCTTCCACGGTTACCCCCATGCTTACACAGGTTCCCAGCACTTCGAGGGCTGCAGCCTTAAGGCTTTTCGCGTAGGACTGCCCCAACTTTATCTTGGCTATCTTTTTAACCTGCTCGAGGGTTAGGTTTCCAACTTTTTCTTCGCGGGGGTTCCCGGAGCCCTTCTCTATTCCCAGCTCTTTAACGATGAGGGCTACGGTTGGCGGGGTTCCAACCTCCACCTCAAACTCTTTGGTGTCCACGTCGACGATGACCTTGACTGGAACCTTCACGCCTGCGAAGTCTGCTGTCAGCTCGTTTATTTTCGCCACTATGGCTGGAACGTTTACGCCTAGGGGGCCTAGGGCAGGGCCTAGGGGCGGCCCGGCTGTAGCCTGCCCTCCGCTTATCAAAGCCTCCACAACCTTCTTTTCACCCAAAGGTTAACCCTCCTTTTTAGCTCTGCTAACCAGCCTCACATAGTCGGCGTTAACCGTGATAGGCATGGTTACGGCGGCCTCCAAAAGCTCAAGGGTAACCTCGTTTTTAACCTTATCCACCTTGACGATGCGGGCTCTCATCCCTTTAAGCGGGCCTCCAACCACCTCCACCACATCGTCAACATTTAACTCCTCAACGATGGGCCTAGCCACCAGGTAGCGTTCAAGGTCGGCTACGGATACTATCCCCTGAAGCCTCTGCTTGACATGTTTAACCCCGGAGGCTGCGTCGTCTACGAAGTGGGGGCCAGCAGCCTCCACGAAAACGTATCCTCTAAGCTCCTCGGTCACCATGATGGCGTAGATGGGAAGCTTGTTGGCTAGGGCTCTCGTGTAGAGAAGCTGGGCTACATTTGCCTCCTGGCCTGAAGTGGTTTTAATAACGTAGATCTGGCTTTCCGCTTTTGCTTCTTCAGCCTTCTCCTCTGCGGCTGTGGAGACTTCACCCTGCCCTTCTGAAGGCTGTCCTGTCAAGGCTTTCAACCTCTAAAGAAGCCTATAATGGCGAAAACGTAACGGATGAGGAAGCCTACGGCTCCTAGGATGGCTATGCCTAGGAGGCATACCCGGAAGAGAAGCCAAAACTCTGACCAGCCCGGCTTTGAAGCCGACTTAAGCACGCGGAAGGTTGAGGCAAGCCTCGACTTTAAATCCAACCCTTCCTTCCCCTTCAGGCTTAAACATAGTTGAAAGCTAAAGGCTCCATATTAGCCTTTACTCTCCACCCTCCGAAATAAAGGCCTCTATCGAGTCTTGAACGCCTCTCCTTTCAGCCTCTTCAAGCTCTTTTTTACGCACCAGGCCTCCAGCCTGCTCTTTAATAGCCTTAGCAAGCCTTCCACCTATGCCGGGAACGCTTAGAAGCTTGGCCAGGCTAGCCTTCCTCAAGTCTTCCACGGTTTTGAAGCCTGCATTGTAGAGGGCTCGAGCCCTCACCCTCCCAACACCCTCCAAAGCCACCAAGGGCAGAAGCTCCCTGCGGACGCCATGTTTAACCCTGAACCTAAGCTCGGTTAAGGGGCCTAAGAACTCTTTCCGCCCGAAAAGCTTAGCCAGTTCTCCAGCCGCGTAGAGAAGCCATTCCGCCCGCTCCACAAGCCGGTAAAGG
This sequence comes from Candidatus Hecatellales archaeon, assembly GCA_003662515.1. Lineage (GTDB taxonomy): Archaea > Thermoproteota > Bathyarchaeia > Hecatellales > Hecatellaceae > B25. Next base: position 2,167 of record QMYF01000135.1, read on the forward strand.
TCTCCAGGCTCAACCCTGTAGCGTTCCAGAAGCTCAGCCTCCCTAACCTCGTTAATCCAAGCATAAAGAACTTTGACGCATTTGAGCTCGGAGAGGAAGGCTTCATAGTCGAGGGCTGCCTCGGCAGTGGACCAGACACCCGCAGGTGAGGGAGGCTCCAGCAGGAATTCTTCCCGATACTCTTCAAGGAAGGCTTGAAGCTCGGGGAGTTCCCTCTTGGAGGGGTAAAGTTTGGGAGCCATGTCCGGGGTGGCTGAAACTAGGTGGAGGAGAGCCACGGGGCTGGCTGGGTTGCCTCTACCCGAATGGAAAGCCTTCTTAAAGGTTACCGCGGTTAACGGGTCGATGTAGAGTTCGGAGGTTCTCTTGCCGAAGGGTGTAGCCTTAACCCTTACCCCCTCAAAGGTTAGGAGGCCGTTTTCCGCGAGGAAGTGGAGGGTTGCGGAAACAGGCTTCCAAACCACGGATTCGCCGTATTGGTGGGCGTAGAAGGTTCGGCTGAAAAACTCTCTTATCCCCTGCTCGGACCAGGCGAAGCCTGAAGCCACCACGGCGAGCACATGGCTTCTCAAAGCCCTCTCCACCGCCAGCTTAGACCAGATACGTTCAGGCCTCGAGCAGACATAGTATTCCATGAGGAACTCCTGCTCGTCTCGGCTGGAGGCCACCAGCACAGCTTCGCCAACCTCATCGTAGCGCGGCCTCCCAGCCCTCCCAGCCATCTGCTTATACTCTAAAATCGGAATCTCGAAGCGTCCAAGCCCAGGCTCATAGCGCATATAGCTGCTTATAATGACGGTTCGAGCCGGAAGGTTCACCCCTGCGGCTAGGGTGGGCGTAGCAGCCAAGATTTTCAGCAGCCCCTGGCGGAAAGCCTGCTCGATAAGCCTCCTGTGGGCTACGTGGACGCCTGCATGGTGGGCGCAGGCCCCCTGAAG
>QMYF01000136.1 GCA_003662515.1 Candidatus Hecatellales archaeon
ATCGCAAAGGTCGCATTTAACGATTCTCCCGTCCGGCGTCCAGGAAAGGGCTCCAAAGGGGCAAACCATGATGCAAACCCTGCAACCCACACATTTATCTTGGTCAACTAGGAGGGCTCCTGTCTCCCAGTTTCTTTTAATGGCTTTAACTGGGCATGCTCTCTCGCAGGGAGCATCCACGCATTGTTGGCATATCACCGGTATGTAGGCTCCCTTCCCCTCAAACCTTACAACCCTAATCCTTGAATAGGCGGGGTTAACCACTCCCTCCTTTTTAAGCGAGCAGGCTATCATGCAAAGCTGACATCCACTACAGTTAAGAGGGTCAACCAATATTACTTTGGCTGGCCTGCTCAGAACAGCTCACCCACCAGAGCCTCTATTCTCTCCTCCTCCAGTCCAAGCCTCCTCAAGGTTTCAGGTTTAGGAATGCCTTCCCTATCCCAGCCGTGAAGCTCATAGTAGGCGTCAAGCAGTTTCTCGTATTTTTCCCGATCCATCTTTTTGCCTCGCACTATGGGAAGACCGTCGGGTAAAGGCTCCTCGAAATATCGTTGGGGAGGATAATCATCTTTCCGGGTGAAGCCCTCCCTAACATTAAACATTCTCTCAAGCGTGTAGATTCTTTCACCGCAGGCTTGAAGCTTTTCACTTGAGATTTCAAGTCCTGTAACATAGTAGACCAGCTGGGAAAGTTCCTGATAGGCGTTGAAGGTGTCGCTGTAGATGCTGTGCGGAGTTATGAAGTGGGAGCAGGCAAACTTGCATAAGCCCAGCGAGTCGATAACAGCATATTCAACCTCATGCTTCCACACCATCAGCTCCTTCCCCTCATAGGAGGTGAAATCGGAGGAGACAGGTCCACCGTAAAGCTTCTCGAGAAACTCTTTTGGAAGGCCGAAAAGGTCTATGGCCGGCCTGCTCCTCAAATGGTCTGCCCCCCTAGTTGCAACGCTCGCCCCAAGCACAAAGCTTGGTATAGCTCTATCCTCAGACTGAATCCAGCTCATACCTTTCACGTTGAGATTATAATAGGCGGTTTCAGCCCCGAGCTTTCTTATGGCTCCCCTCGGCCCCTCAGCCAAAACCGCTCCAAACCCTTCCCTATAGGCTATCTTCTCAATAAGCTCGTAGACGATTTCAGGTTCACCCCATTTAAGCCGCATGCCACCGGTGGTTTTCTCGTCTATGAGGCCTCTCTCGAAAAGCTCTATAGCCCAAGCTATCATGCTGCCTGTTTCAAGCGTGTCAAGGCCAAGCCTGTTAACCAGATGGTTGCAGATAAGCATGCATTCCGTATCGTTTATCTCCATCATGCTTCCCCAGCAACCCTGACTTGTGTATTCCGGCCCTTCACCGTAGATAAGGCCATACCTGGAAGTTTCCACTATGTATCTATGCCTGCAGTGGATTGGGCATCCGTAGCATCCCTCATAGCCAACCGAGTAAGGCTTCATGGCTTCAGCTTCAAGCTTATCGCTGGGGAAAAGCTGGTTGCCCTGAGCGTTTCTAACCCTAACCATGCCAGCGGTATTCGTGTAAGAGAAAATATGCATGCTCCCGTAAACCTGCATCACCGTGAAAAACTTAGTTTTCTTAAGGTTCTCGTTGAAGGTTAAACATAGGTCTAAAACCTTGTCCGGATAGGCGAACTCTATACTCAGGTTTCCCTTCACCGCTATAGCCTTCAGATTTTTGCTTCCCATCACGGCGCCCATACCTGTCCTGCCAGCTGAACTTTTCATACCCGTCCTGAGATTGGCGAATTTAACCAGGTTTTCGCCAGCAGGCCCTATAACCAGGCTTTGAACCGTAGGGTCCCCCAACTCCTCCCTGAGGGCTTCCTGAGCTTCAAATGTGTCTAACCCCCAGAGGTGGGAGGCATCTCTAACCTCCACTTCTCCATCCGAAATCCAGAGATAGGCAGGCTTCTCAGATTTCCCTTTAATGATTAGGTGGTCGAATCCTGCCGCTCTAAGTTCAGGGGCGAAATGTCCTCCACAGTTTGAGCTTCCTAGGGCTCCCGTTAAAGGAGATTTAGCTCCAACATTGAACCTGGATGAGGGCAGGGGGGCTCCCGCAACCAGCCCCACGCTCACCACAAGTATGTTTTCAGGGCTTAACGGGTCGACCTTCGGATTTAGAAAACCATAGAGAAGCAGGGCTGAAACTCCTCTCCCTCCCAGGAAAAGCCTTATCCAACCCTCGGGAACCTTTCTGACGGTTGCTTTCCCCTTAGAGAGATCTATATAGGCGATTCTACTTTCCATCGGCTTTGGCATGGCTCCGTTTCTCCTCCTGTTTCAGGGGAGCTGCTAAACCTCTTATCATGGGCTGGCTGGGTGTAGGCCAGCATATCCTATATTTTATTCCACACTTCTCACATACCGTTAATAGTGAGCCCTTCTCTACCGGAATTTTGCTGAGACAATTCGGACATCTCACAGTAAACTTGGGATGCCTCATGCCTAATCCTTTCGCAGCCCTTTTCAAGTCCGCTCCCAAATTCTAGCCGTTGATAAATATAAAATTGCTGAAACCAGCGATGGTACGGCTTATTTACCCTTAAATAAAAATTAGAAGCTAGTAGGCTCAAACCTTCCACGGTTTAACCTTTTGAGGATGATTGCTGTGCGGAAGCTGGAGGAAGCCGTTTTCAAAGCCTTAGTGAAGGCTTCTACAAGCCTTCCACCCGACGTTGAGGAAGCCTTAAAACAAGCCTACAGGCTTGAGGCTTCTCCTCAGGCAAAGCTTCAACTCAAAAATATTTTGGATAATGTGGAGCTAGCTAGAAGGTTGGGTAAACCTCTCTGCCAAGACACAGGAATTGTCTCCTTTTTTGTTAAGGGGAAGGTTGACGACTGGAGGGGGCTGGAGAAAGCCCTACGCAAAGCCACGATTAAAGCTACGGAGGAAGCCTTCCTCAGGCCTAATGCCGTCCATCCCTTAACCAGGGAAAACACGGGGAATAATGTTGGTGTAGGCGTTCCGGCGGTAACCTGGCTTCCTGGAAGCTTTGACACCTTAGAAATCACTGTTGTGCTTAAAGGTGCTGGCTCTGAAAATTTAAGCTTCCTTAAGGTTCTCCCTCCCGGTGAGGG
>QMYF01000137.1 GCA_003662515.1 Candidatus Hecatellales archaeon
AAGTGGAAGAAGCCCTTCTTCCACTTCTGGCCTGGAAGCTACGCTCTAACCGTGGGAAGCTGGAGCTGCAACTTCGACTGCCCTTGGTGTCAAAACTGGGAGATAAGTAAGTATCCGCCTAAACCGGAGAAGTGTAACTACCTAAGCCCTGAAGGCTTTTTAAGATTGATGAAGGCTGAAGGCTGCCAGGGGACAAGCATCTCCTTCAACGAGCCAACCCTTATGCTCGAGTATTCGCTGGAGGTTTTTAAGCTGGCTAGGAGTCAAGGCTACTACAACACCTATGTTTCTAACGGCTATATGACTGGTGAAGCTTTGAGGAGGCTGGTTGAGGCTGGACTTGACGCCATAAACATCGACTTGAAAGGCGGAGAGGAGGCTGTGCGTAAGTATTGTGGGGTGGACGTGGAGAAGGTTTGGAGGAACGCTAGGGAAGCTAAACGCTTAGGGGTTCACGTGGAAATCACTACGCTGCTTATTCCAGGCGTAAACGATGATAGGGAGACCCTAGCCTCCATTGCTAGCCGAATAGTTGAAGAGCTTGGAGAAGATACCCCATGGCATGTTACCCGCTACCACCCTGACTATAAGGCCTTGGAAGTCGGCCTCTACCCTAAGCCCACGCCAACCTCCCTGCTTGAGGAGGCTAGAAGCATAGGGTTCAGGCAGGGCCTAAAATACGTTTACCTTGGAAACGTCCCGGGACATCCAGGTGAAAATACCTATTGCCCTAGGTGTGGGGAGCTTCTAATCCGCCGCTGGGGCTTCGACATAACCGAATACAGGCTTACCAACGGTAAATGTTGCCCTAAATGTGGGGAATCCATCCCCATAGTTGGAAGCCGTGTTAAGGCTTGGCCTAGGAGAAGGCTTTGGCTTTAAATTTCTAAAATCCTCCTAGCCTCGTTGAGGGCTTTAATGGCTGAGGAGGCTGGGGTGTCCGGCTTCCAAACCTCCAAGATTACTTGGCCTTCGAAATCAATCCGCTTTAAGGCCTCAACCAGAGGTTTAAAGTCTATTTCACCCTCACCCGGAGGAAGATGGCTGTCTCTTAGACCTTGAGAGTCGTGGAGGTGGACATGGGTAACCTTACCCTTCAAATGGTTTTCGACTTCCCCGGCAAGCCACCTCTCAGCTTCACCAGCTTTGAAGCCCAGCCTCCTAGCCTCAATATACGCGTGGCCAAAGTCTAGGGTAACCTGGGTTTCCCCAATTTTTCCAACGTCGCCTGGAAGCTTGAAGGGTGAAAGGCTTCCATGCACGTTTTCCAACGCCAATTTAACTCCTAAATTTTCAGCCTCAGCCCTCAAAACCTTCAGAGAAGCTTTTAACAGGCGTAAAGCCTGGTTTAAGGCTAAACTTCTGGTGAATGGGAGAAAGTGGAGGATTTTTGAAGCCCAGCCCGGATGGGTTACCACAACCCTCCCGTCGAGTTCAGCAGCCAGGTGAAGCGACTCCCTTAAAACTTTAAGGCTTTGAAGCCTCCTTTTACCCCAGGCTGAGAGGTTTACCCCTTGAAAGGGGGCGTGAAAGGACTTTTCAACCTCCGGGTTGAGGATGCTGACGGCATCCTTTAACCTATGTTTTAAGGCTGGCTTAAGAACATCGGTTGGGGTGAGGTGAGGCTTATCCAGAACTATTTCTAATGCTTCAGGCCTAAGCTCTGCAATCCTCTCTATGGACTCCTCTAGGCTGAGGTTGGCGAAAAGATTTGAAGGCAGACCTAGCTTAACCTTCAAAACTCCTAGCCACCAGTGGCTAACGTTTGCGGGGGGGTTAAGGGCGTAGGCTCTTTAAAGCTTCTCCAAACGTAGATTTCAGCGTAAAGGGTTTCACCCTTCCAAGCCTTCCAGGGTGTTTGAATGTTAAACCTCGCCCCAGCTGGAATGCTCCCATAAACATAGTAGAGGTCTTGAACATGGCCTGCAGCGTCTTTAACCTGGATGATTATCAGGGACTCCTGGTCTTCTGGGGTGAGATTCTTCAGGGTTGCTGAGAGGCGGCGGTGGATTCCCCCCTCTATAAGCCTGAAATCCTCTATCTTTATGACGGGCAGCCCCCCTGCAAGCCTCACATCGTCTAATTCGAACTTGCTTGGAGCATTCACAATGACCACTGTTTTACCTTCAAGCTCAACGGTTACGTAGTCGTTTCCAACCTTCCAGGCGCCATCCTGAAATTTAGCGTTTAAAATCGTAAGCATCTGCTCGTAGCCTTCTTTAAACTCTAAGGCGTCTTCCACGGTATCCCAGGCTAGAAGCCAAACATAGCCATACTCGCCTTCACCCTTCTTGTAGACGACCATGTGGTCTCCACCCCAGCCTTCGGAGAGGGGAGACCTATAGGTTACCTCCCCCCAGGGCGTCAGGGAAAACCTAGCCAAACCTTGATTCCAAAACATCATGAAGATGGATGCTTCGCCCAGGATGTCTTCGCCTAGGGGCTTCCAGCCCCTATAGCCTGAACCCTTCACCCTAACCTCTAAAGGCTTCTCCCAAGGATACTTGTCAGGATGAATAATCTGCTCGGTGCTCTGAGGGGGGTTAACGTAAGCCTGGTTTACAGCAGCCCAGCCGCCCTCCTCCCTAAGCTTCCGCACGAAATTATAGCCTTCCAGGTAGGGGAAGATTTGAAGGTAGATTATGGCTAGGGGGACCGAGGCTGGAGCAGCGTCCAAATTAAGCTCACAGTCGTAGCCTCCCTTACTGAAAAGTTCTTCTACGAGTTCGGCGTCCCCCTCTACGAGGGCTGAAACCGCGAAGTCCTTGTCCGTAAGCTCATAGTCTAATTCGTAGATTTCGGGGTAATACTGGTCTGTTAGGGCGTGGGTTAACTCGTGGGCTAAGACGCTTTTATCTAGGGATCCCTCAGCCCCCTTAACCACTACGATTTCATCCTTCTTAACGTCGTAGTAGCCTTGGAGGGCTGAACTATAGAAGTCTTCAAGAAGCTCTTTAGCGCTAACACCCTCAGGGACAAGATATAAAGCTTCATACTCCTGTTGGGCTAACTCCCAACCCTCCCACTCTGAAATATTAAACTTTTCAAGGGCTTCCTCCCTCTCCACAAGCTTCACGGGAGGAATCTGCTTAAAGC
>QMYF01000138.1 GCA_003662515.1 Candidatus Hecatellales archaeon
GTTTTAAACTACTCTTCCTCCAGCTGGTCCAAACCCAGCTCCTCAAGAAAATCTAAAGCAGCTGCCCCTTCAATTTCCATTTCAAACTCTTCCAGGTTGTGCAGGTCCAAACCCCCCGAAACAGGCATAAGCCTTTCCTCTTTCGAGGTAAGCGGGATTACTTTCATCAACCTCTCTCACCCCCCAGCACCCCCTACTAGCACATTCAAAAAATTTATAACCATCGTATTTACAGCGTATTTAAAACGTAATACTAATGTTCAAACCAAATATAAACTATGCTATGGAACATAAAAGTTCTCCCCTCTAAAAGCTGTAAACTTCCACTTCCAATCAAGAGTATTTTTACATGTTTTTACATCCAGAGGGCTTTAAGGTTCCCGTCAGATAGCCTTCCAGATGGTTGGGGAAGGCTCCCACAACCTCTATTTCCACGTTTAAGCCCATTTTAACGGTTTCCTTTAGCACAATAGGCTTGTAAGCATAGTTTCTCCCGATCATGGAGCCATTGAAGCCTTCCTCGTCTACGAGGATTTCTCCCCGCCATCCCAGCCAGCGTTTATTCCTCGCCAGAGAAATCTTGCTAGCCAGCAAAGACAGTTTACGGCTTCTCTCCTTCACAACGCTTGTGGGAAGCTTACCCAGCCGTCTGGCAGGAGTTCCAGGCCGAGGGTAAAACTTTGAAATGTTCACTATGTCGGGCTGGGTTTCCTCGAGAAGCTTTACGGTTTGACGGAAGGCTTCCTCGCTTTCCCCTGGAAAACCGCAAATAATATCTGTTGCCAAGGTTAACTCTGGAATTTTTCCACGGAAAACCTTCACTATCTCCTTGAAATCCTCTCTGCCGTAGCCTCTATTCATAAGCTTGAGAACATGGTTGTCTCCACTCTGAACAGGGATATGAGCAAACTTGAAGATTTTCGGGTGGGTGAAGGCTTCAGCCACCTCATCGAGGATGGGTAGCAGAAGCCTCGGATTCATCATTCCAACTCTAATCTTGAAGTCTCCCTTCACCTCAACTATTTCCTCGAGGAGCTTGGGCAGGTTGAAGCCGCAGTCCAACCCATAACAAGAAAGGTCTTGCCCTGTAATCCATATTTCTTTGGCTCCAGCCTCCACAGCCTTCCTAACCTGTGAAACTATTTCGCTGGGAGTGTAGCTTCGAAGTCTCCCTCGGGCGAAGCGCACACAGCAGTAGCTGCAGGAGCCTAAACAGCCGTAGGCGACAGGGATAATCCTACGGACAGGGTTGGAAGGTTTAACAGGGCAGCTCAGCGGAGGCTTAGAATTCAAGGTTAAAATGGTCGGCTTCCCGCCTTCCAGAACCTCCCTTACAGCCTTAACCAGCTCCCAGCTGGCCGCCGGCCCTACAACCCCGTCAAACCTTGCCTCCCTTCGAAGCCTCTCCATGTTTATGAGGGGGAGACAGCCTGCCACCACCACCTTCTTGTCTTTAGGCACCTTTCGGAGGAGACTTATCATCCTGTCTTCTGTGGGCCCCTTAACGGCACAGGTGTTATAAATTACTATGTCAGCTTCCTCAAGGCTGGAAACCGCCTGGAAACCTGCCTGTTCAAGGCAGCCCAACATCCGCTCTCCATCGGCAAGATTAGCTGAACATCCAAAGCTTTCCAAGTAAACCTTAACCGTAGCCATTCTTCCTACCTATGCGGAAAACAGGGAAAATTTTAAGCTTTTATCCTCCCCCTGCTGGAGGCAGAATGGCTACGGTTACGCCGTCCTTCAGGCGGGTTTTCAACCCTTCAAGCTGGCTTATGCTTTGGCCGTCCACCATTATTATAAGGTAAGGTTTCACCTCACCCTTCTCAAAAACATACTCGACAAATTTAGGGCCATAACGTCTAGCAAGCAAATCTAAAAGCTCGCCAACCGTAGCGTTAAACGGAAGCTCAACCTGCTCTTCCCTTTTCCCGGTAAGCTCTCTAAGGGTGGTGAAAAATTTCACTTTAACCGTGATGTGGTCTTCCGGAAGCTCTTCCAAGGTTCTATTCCCCCTATCCAAGAGAGGCTAGCTGCGTTAGAGGCCGAAGCAGAAGTAGGGTTGAGTTTTCCGCTTCACCTCAACAAACTCTTTTAGGCATTCCTCCTCGTCGGGGGTTAAGGTTTCCCTATACTCACGCAGGATGGCCTTGACATGGTTTTCAGGAATATCCACGTAGAGGATTTCGCCTTCCCTGACATGTCTGCCTACGATTGGCTCCTTCATGGAAATGGCGACCTGCATGCCTTTAACAGCCTCACGAAGGTTTTCGCTCCGCTCCTGGATTTGAAGAATCCTCCCCAACGGTGCACCATTCTCTTTGACCAGCGGGTAGCCAGGTTTAATTCTCCCAGCCAAAACCTCCACGCCGAAGATGGCAGGCTTGCTCCGCCTGAAAACGTAACCGGGAAGAAGCCTTATCTTCCCTGGGCGAATCAAAGCCTCCAAAGCAATTTTAACTTCCTCCTCTCTCAGGCTTTTAACCCAGCTGAAATACTCCTCCATAAGTCTGTAAATCACGTTTCCTTGGAAAATCTTGACACCCGACTTTAAGGCTTCCTCCTGTGCATCGGGCAGAACCTTAACGTTGAAGCCTAAAACCACGCCGTGAATGGGCTCCGAAGCCTTAACCACCGAGGCTTCCACCACATCCCTCTTCGAGATGTCGCCCACATCAGCCATTCGGACGGGAATCTGGTTGGCTTTAAGCTCCCCGAGGATCGCCTCCAGCGAGCCTAAAGTGTCCGCCTTAACTATTACGCCAACCTTATCCGTGGAAAACCTTATGCTTTCCACTTCCTCCCTCACTCTGGCCTTCAGCTCTTCCAATTCTTCGGGACTGGAAACAGCGTAAACGGGGCTTCCAGCAATAGCGTTTTCCAAGCCTGACGCAACAATTTTCACTCCAGCCGCAGCAGAAACCTCCTTTAAAGGCTTAAACCTCTCCCGTGGATCCCTAATCTCGTCTAAAGGCTTAGGAACCAGGATGGCTCTAACCTTCGTCACGATGGGCTCCTCCCTCCCCCCAACCACAATAATGTCTCCCTCCCTCAGGACGCCATCATAGAGAATCACGTTGATGTTTACACCTAA
>QMYF01000139.1 GCA_003662515.1 Candidatus Hecatellales archaeon
ACATGGCTTCCCCTCTGGCAACCCCCTCAAGGAAAAAGTCTATTTGCCCCTCCCTCAACCCGGAAGCGTGGAGAAGCCCTCCAGAAGCCAAGGTTTTCTTTTTCACCCTTCCAAGCAGATAGGCAACCTCACCGTCCATCCGGCCTGAGGACAGTAAACCTATGGGGCCTGAGGTTCCTCCAAACCCTGCCACCACCTCGCCTCCTTCAACCCGCAGGAGGGCGGTAAAGGCATATCCTACCTCGATTAGAAGGAAGGAGGCTTCAGCAGGCGGCATTTTAAGCCTTTCAGCTTGCTCATGTATAGCTAGGGCGGCAACACAAAGTTTATCAGCTGTCCCCAAATCGATGCGGTTAAGCTTCCTATGAAGAGGAACCGTTGGCAGATGTTTAACGGAGGGAAGAAAAACTACTGGAAGACTCGAAGCTTTGAGAGCTTCGAAAACCTTCCTTAAGCCTAGGGTTTGCTCCGCGTCTTCAGGCCTTACCAAGGCTGCCAGAGAAAGCTCCTTAACGCTGGCTTTCTCTAAGGGTTTCGGTGGGAGGCCGTGGCCTGAGGGGCCTGCTATAAGGTTTAAAGGTGAAAACTCTTTCAGAAAGTCGACAATGAGCTTTGGATTCTCATATACAAGCCTTGTAGGAATGGATTTCCCTTCAAGAAATCTTCCATCCTCAAGAATGCATATGTCAAAGCTTCCCGTGCCGGGGTCTATGCCTGCAACCCTCAGCAAGCCTAAGCCTCCCTCAGCTTTCGAAGCGCCTCTTCCAAATCTGTAAACGTGGTAATGTTGGTGAAGGTGGAGAGCTCCGGATCTAAAGGTTTAAGCTTTTCCACCGGGAGAAAGAAAATCCTGTTAAGCCTTTTGACGGCATCCAGGATTAGGCGTTCCCCCGCCGTTAAGGCTTCCTCGGCAGCCCTCCAAAAAACGTGAGGCTGATAGACGCTGTGGAGGGTTTCCTTAAAGCCGTTAGGCCACCGGGGGATAAGAGCTTCAGCCTTCAACCGTTCAGCCTCCTCCAAGAGGAAGCGTAAAACTTGAGGGTTGAGGAAGGGGAGGTCGCAGGCTAAAGCTAGCGAAAAGGAAACCCCTTGGGAGTCAAGCTTTCTCATGCCTTGCCTCAACCCTTCCAGGGGGCCTAAGCCTTCCCTTTCATCCTTAACAAGCTCAACCTTCCCAGGCAAAACCTCAAGATACCTTTCGGGTTGAGCCTGCTTAGAAATGGAGACCACCACGCGGTCCGCCACCTTTAAAGCCTGGTTTACCACCTTCACGAGCAAAGGTTCACCAGCAAAATTTAGGAAAGCCTTATTCACCATGCCCAGCCTGCTTCCAGCCCCTCCAGCCAGCACCAGGGCACCCCAGCCAGCCAATCACCAGAACCTCCGCTTCAAAGCCTCCCTTTCCGCCTCCACCACCAGCTCGTAAAACCTTTCGCTAAGCCTGGATTCCCTCTCTAAAATTTTCTGGGCGTCCTTGGGCTTTAAACCGTGGCCGGCTAGGGCTACAACTGCTGGGAGGCCAAACCTGTCCACCAGCTCGGCAGTCTCAACCAAGGCTTCGTAAACCTTCCTTTCCCTGCCCTTAAGGTTTCGGCCAGCCTTCTCAGCCACCTTCTCCACCAGGCTCAAATCCTCTTTAACCACGCCTATCCTTGTGGAGCCGCAGCGGGGACACTGAACAGGGTTTGGAAGCAGTTTAACCCTAACGTTCTCCACGTATTTCCAGCAGTCTGTGCAGGCTAAAACCACAGCCTCATTGAGCAGGCGGGCCCTAGCCGACTCCACCAAGATGCCCCTAAGCTTCTCCGACGGAATAATATCGGTTTTACGGCTTATCCGCTGGATGCCTATCCGAGCTATGGGGGTAGGCTGCCTACGCCTCCTAACAAGCTCAACCCTCATCTGCCCAGACTCCAGCAAACCTAAAACATGGATGAGGCCTGGAAGATCCATATCGTTAGCCTCCATGTCTTTCAAGGCCTCTTCGAAAATCACCGTTCCCTCAAAGCTTTTAACAAGCTGTCTTAGGCTGAAGTCTGTGAAGTCTGCATCCTTCGCAACAGCTCCAAACTTCCTGGCCACGTGGACAAGCCTATGTTTGAAGAGGCCCGTCTTAACCGAGGCGTTTAAGGCTATTTCGCGGACGTTGAGGCTGGGAAGCCGGAGGAGAAGCCTTTGCACAGCTTCGCCGTCAAGCCCCCGAATCCTCTGAATAACAATCCTGTAGGGGTCTTCCTGAACAGCCACATCCTCACCATACTCATCGGAGATCAGCTGGCCGAGCACGCGGGCTAGAGTCTTGTTCACTAGGGTTCCAAAGCAGCATTGAACTATAATGTAGTCTCCCCACTCCTCAACGGTTATCACCCTATCGGAGGGGATGGGAAGACCCTTCTCAGCCTGCTCCACAACCTCTTTAATGGCTTCCGAAACCGTTTCGAGAGGTGCAGGATACTTGCGAGCTAAGATCCGGGCGATTTCCCTCTCCTTCTTACCCTTCTTGACAAGTTCTTCCACGATTCTCCTTATGGCGCCGACTTCAAGGGCTATGTCGAGGGGGACAGGTATCTCCTCTCCAACCCAGCTGGGAATAGCCCCCGTAGGGTCGTCGACAGGCCTAACATAGATCTTATCGCCGTAGATGGCTGTAATCTTCCATGGGCTCCCCCTCACAATAAATTTTACACCCGGCTCACCATATTCGGCTACGAAAGCCTCGTCAAGAATTCCTACAGGCGTATCCGAGGTTTGGTCAACCACCAGATACTGTTTCTCGTCAGGGATCATTGAGAGGTTCTCAAAATAATACTCATAGAGGTATTTTATCCGTTGAGGGCGGAGGAAAACCTTGTCTTCGAAAGCCACCCAGGCAAGCCTCGGATACCTATCATGCATGTAGGAGAGAACCTTGTCGAGGTCCGATGTGGAAAGATTCCTGTAGGGGTAAGCCTTCCTGAAAAGCTCTAAAACCTGGCTGTAACGCCACCGGTTTTTCTCGGTGAGCAGGCCTGCAAGCTGGTGGCAGAGGACATCGTAAGGCTTCTCAGGAATCTTCACAGG
>QMYF01000140.1 GCA_003662515.1 Candidatus Hecatellales archaeon
CTCGAGGCTTCCCACCTCCACCAGCAGCCAACCCCTCCTCTTCCGTTTAAACTTAACAGCTAGAAAAGGTTTGGCTCCAAACCTGTCAGAAAATCTAATCAGCTGCTCGATGGATTCCTTACGCAAATATAGTCTTTCCCGGCTAGTAGTCTTAACCTCCAAGGCTATGATTAAACCTCTTCTTCCAGCCACAATGTCAGGTCTGTCAAGCTTGGTTCTCGAACCTGAAGCCGGAGCCCTCAAAACAGCGAAACCCAGCCTATCTAAAATTTTAACAAGCTCTCTTTCCTCCTTGACACCTTTAACCAAAGAGGTTTCACCTACCGGAAAATTGTTGAAATGGTCATCAGTTCGGGCCCCGTAGTCAAGGAGCCTACCATAACCGCGTGGCTATTGCCTATAAGCCCGCTAGCCACTAGGGAAACCCCGCCGTTAACAGTGCCTACACCCACTCTCACCTTTAACACGTCGGAAACTAGGTCCATGTCTTTGTCTGAAGCCTCAGGATGTAGTAGTGCTCCCTTGTTGGTGGCTGCCACGGTGGAGCCTGGAAGGGGAAGCCCGGCGATGCTTCCATGCACGGCTTCCACATTTAGCACGTCTTCAACCTTGCGGAGAGCCCTCTTACCCAGTAAAGGTGAAACAATAGCCCCCTTATCGTTCGCCAGGATAAGGTTTCCCAGCGAAGTGTACCTGCTTTTGATGGTTCCCGTCTCCACTCCAAGCTCCCTCCTCAAAAGCTTCCCCTCTTCTTCGCCTGCGTAGTAGGGTAGAAGAATGCCGTGGGAGTTGGCTGCTGGAAGAACACCTAAAAGCTTCGAATCGCAGAGGTCTACTGTTAAAACTTTAACTTTAAAAAGTCTGCTTACCTTTTCAATTCTCCTTTTTGGAATTCCTTCCGGGAGAAGAACATAGCCATCAGTAGCCTTGGAGAAAACCCCGATGTTAGGGCTTCCCATCACACTTGCCCTAACCACTGTTATTTTTCCTACGTTCTCCACCCCCAACTCTGAAAGCATCGAGCCAGCATCCCTCAAAGGAAAGCCTGCCTTTAACCATGGCGGGTAAGCTTTTTAACGTTTCCATCCTTCAAGCCCACATAAACCTCGTCAGCCAGCCCCGTGAAAACTCCAACCTCAACCACGCCGGGAATCCGTTTAACCTCAGCCTCAAAGCCTTCCGGGCTATCAAGCCCGTCAAGGTAGAGGTCTAAAAGAAAGTTTCCATTATCCGTAACTACTGGTCCGAGCTTCCCTGAACCCGTACGATATTCAACCCTGCCATAGCCTTCAAGCCTCCTCTTGACAGCTGGAGCGGCGAAAGGAATTACTTCTACTGGGATAGGCGACCTAGAACCCAGTCTCTCCACAAGCTTCTCCTCATCAACAATTATCACGTAACGCTTTGAAACCGAAGCCAGAATTTTCTCGCGGGTTAAAGCTGCACCTCCACCCTTCGTAAGATTCAGCCTTCTATCTACCTCGTCAGCTCCATCAATGGTTAAGTCTACTTGAGGACTGCTGTAAAGATCTACAAGTTTAAGTCCAGCCTCTAAAGCCTCAAGCATGGCTTGATAGGAGGAGGGGACACATTGAACCTGTAAGCCTTCCTCTCTCACCCTTCTGCCAAGCTCAATAATGGCTTGTGAAACCGTTCTGCCGCTTCCAAGCCCCACCGTGAAACGGTTCTCCACAAGCTTCACAGCTTCCCTAGCAGCATTCCTCCTAGCCCTCTCAACCCAGCTCTCCAGAAAATTACACCTCCAACTCCATTTGCTCCAGCTTCTCCAACTCCCTTTGGAGATCCTCCTTAAGCTTCTCCAGCTCCTCGTCGGCCTTACTCCGTCTCCTAACAGGCTCCGCCTCCCTTTTAGCTGGAGCTTCAGCCCTAGCCTTCGGGGATGCTGGAGCCTGAGGTTTAACGGCAGGTGCAAGCTTCACCTCGGTGGAGGGGGCAGCCTCCAAACCCAAAGCTTTCCGTATCTCCTCGATTTTACGGTTAAGCTCAAGAAACTTTGTCTGAAACATTTTGATGAGTTCGGAGCGGGCTTCCTCAAGCTGGTAAAGGCTGATAATTCGCTCGTTATGTTTAATGGTTGAATCCAACTTGGAAAGCTGCTCCCTATATTTCGCCACCAGCCTATCTCTCTCTTCAGAGGTTATTCTGCCCGAAGCTGCAGCCTCAAAAATCCTAGTTAAAACCTCGCCTAAAGCCTCCTTTTCCACCCTTAAAACTCGAAGCTCGCTCTCAACACGTTTAACCTCGTCATGCGTTATGCTCCGTTCAAACCTTACCACGGCGGGAATCTCGAAAGGCTCCGATACGGCTTCCTCAACCAAGGCCTGCTGGGCTTTCTGCTTTCTCCTGAAAAAAAGCATGAGAATAACCCTTTCCCTGTTAAAGCCTACCAGATTTAATATTTCAAGCCAACTACTAATAAATTTAAGGCTTAACCCTCCCCTTGAGGAAGCCGTCATGAAGGCTGGGAAAGGCTTCGCCGCCTGGTTCACTGGCCTCCCAGGCTCAGGCAAATCCACCCTAGCCAAACTCACCGCTAAAAGGCTCAAAGAAAAAGGCGTAGAAGTCTTCGTTCTCTCCTCAGACCAGCTCAGAAAATATTTGACGCCTAAACCCTCCTATACTGAGGAGGAGCGAAACCTTGTCTACCACGTCTTGACTGTTACAGCTAAAATGCTTACTGAGGCTGGGGTAAACGTTCTCATAGACGCTACAGGGAATAGGCGTGCCTACCGGGAGAAGGCTCGCAGGCTTATAGGCCGCTTCGCGGAAATCTACGTTAAATGTCCCCTAGAAGTCTGTATTAGGAGGGAGCAGAGCAGAAGGAGAACCCACGGCGCCCCAAAAGGAATCTACGAAAGAGGATTTAAAGGCTTAAGCAGAACAGTTCCAGGTGTAGGAGCCCCCTACGAGGAGCCTTTAAACCCCGAGCTAACCCTGGAAACGGATAAGCTTAAGCCTTCTCAGGCAGCTGAAAAGGCGGCAGCCTTTCTCGCCAGAAAATTTAAGGCCGCAGGACGGAAAGCTTAACAAAGATTCCC
>QMYF01000141.1 GCA_003662515.1 Candidatus Hecatellales archaeon
ATCTATATCTGAAGGCGGACAGCTTTGGAATATAGCTCCTTTCAGGAGGGCTCAATATAGTTAAAAGGCTTCAGCAAACCTGAATATTTAAAGGTTGATAAAGCTTTAAGGGAGGATGCAGCCTTGCCCATCCTCTTCACCCACTTCCTCAGCGGCCTCCTAGCCACAGCAATCATCTGGCTCCTCTACCGGGAAAAATCTCCAACAGCAACCTTCTACCTTTTCGGAATCCTATGCTTCATGCTTCCAGACATAGACCACCTCCCAGGAATCCTCACAGGATGGAACCCCGAACTCCTATGGCTTTTAATCCCCAAAACACCCCTCGACCTAATCAAAGGCATTTTCACCCCCAGAAACCCATTCCTCCTCCACAACTGGATCTTCCCCGCAACATCAACCCTCCTAGCAGCCATCTGGAACCTCCTAAAAAGCCCCAGCAAAACCCTCCCCATAAAAACAAGACACTGGATCATCTTAGCCCTAGGCTGGGCAACCCACCTAGCCCTCGACGGCGTAAAACCACTATAACACCAAAATGAAATGAAAGTGAAATGAAATTTCACATAGGGGACATAACCGTAAATGCAATTTTCATTTCACTTTCACTTTCAAGATAAAACCTTTATCAGCAAACATGTAAATAGAAAAAGGAAAGCCCTCCCCCATTTCCACCCTTAAACTCAAACCTTCAAACCATCCAAACAGAAAATCAACGTCAAAAACAATAACCCTCAAAGTCAAACATCTATATTCTGCTTCCAAATAAATGCGTAACTGTAGCCTTAAGGCTAGCCCCCTTCTCACGGTGAACAGACTTGACCAGCGAAGAAGCAACCCTCCAAGACTCCAACGTTCTAAGACTCCTCTACAAACTAGCATCAAACCAAAACCTCAAAATAACCCCCAAAATCAACGGAAGCGAGATCTCCTACCCCCTACTAGACGAAATCTTAGGCGAAAAACAAAACGGAAGCCAGAAAGACTTCCTAAGCAAACTATGCACCGAAGGCTTCCTAGTCAAAGAAATCCACGATAAAATCTACCTATGCCCAAACTGCAGGTCAGCCGACCTAAGACCCCGACTCCAATGTCCAACCTGCAGCTCAATAAACCTCACCAGAGGCGAAACCATAGTTCACTACCATTGCGGCTACGTAGACTTCGTCGACAAATTCACAGTCAGCCAAGACACTTTGAAATGTCCAAGATGTGGAAGAGTCCTTAAGCAGGTTGGAATAGATTACGGCGAGCCAGGCCAAGTCTACAAATGTCTAGACTGCGGAGAATTCTTCTACTACCCCGTTGAAAACTGGGTTTGCAGAAAATGCAACCACAAGTTCAGAGTTGCCGAAGCCCAGGTAGAAACCGTTTACTCGTTCAAACTCAACGAGGATAAGCGAGATATCATCGAGAAAGTTCTCTTCCACGTCAAACCCCTAGCCAAAACATTAGAAGCCATGGGATACCAGGTCAAATGCTTCCACGAATTTGAAGGAAACTCAGGCTCAAAACACATCGTCGACATTTACGCCACCAATAACGGCGGAAAAATCCGCCGACCCAGAAAACTTATAATAGACGTTGAAGAGAAACCCCAAGACAGAGCAATAACCACAGACGAATTTCTGAAATTCGTAGTTAAGGCTTACGACCTGAAAGAGAAACACTGCAGAAAACTACTTATAGCGATCCCTAAGCTTGAAGATGAAGCCAAGAAACTTTCATCGAAACTTGGAATCGACTGCATTGAGGCGAAAACCCTAGTAGAAGCTGTCTCAAAACTTGAGAAGAAAATTAACCACGCTAAAGGGGAGGAGTTTAAAGGCTGAAAAGCCATTTAAACCCCTCCCTACTCAAATTTTCCATCTCAATAACATGTTTAACACTAATACTTTACCTGCTCTTCACCTACATTTTCCCCGTCAGCTTGCTCCTCAAAATTATCGCCTACACGCTTTCAATCATCTTCATCTTCTGGGGACTATACCATATTCCAATAATTGCCGCCGGAGCCACCAAAATCAAAGAGGTAAAGATTAAACGCAACCCTATAGACCTGCCCTCAGTAAGCATCATTATTCCGGCTAAACATGAACCTTGGGTAATCCACAGGGCCGTAAACATAGCCCTAAATAAGCTGGCATACCCGGAAGATAAGAAGGAAGTAATAGTCGTAACAGAAGACGAAGAAACAGCTCTCTCCATAATGCCCCTCTTCTCAGAAAACCCGAGAAAAGTGAAAATTTTCCTCAGAGATTCACCCTTAAAAGTTGAAACTAAACCTTCAGCCCTCAACGATATCGCCCCAATGGTCAAAGGCGAAATAATAGCCATATTCGACGCTGAAGACATGCCTGAAAGAGACGTTCTCCTAAAAGTTGTACCCCTCTTTAAGGATCCAAAGGTTGGAGCTGTTCAAGGAATCCTTCGAATGACCAACATAAAGGACTCATGGATTTCAAGAATGATGGACATCGAGTATATTGGCTGGTTTAGAATCGGCCTCTGGGGAAGATGCAGGCTCGGATTCTTTACACCCCTTGGGGGAACCTGCTGCTTCTTCAGACGCGAAGCTCTCCAAAAATGTGGGTGGTGGGACCCGTTAAACTTAACCGAAGACTTAGAAGTTTCAGCCAGAATGGTATTCACCGGCTATAAGATCCTAATGGCTAACGTTAGGTCCTGGGAGGAAGCACCGGTAACCATTAGAAGATGGGTCAAGCAAAGAAGCAGGTGGATGAGAGGCTACCTTCAAACTTTCCTAAAATACTGGAAACTTATACTCGCGAATCTTAGGAAACTTGGTCTGAGGACAGCCTCAACCATGCTTTTGGGCTTAGCCACACCATTCATAATGATGCTAGTCCCCATCAGCTATCTTCTCACAATCCTATGGGTTATAACAGACGTCTTCAAGGTTTGGATGCCAAACCTCATGGCCTCCGTCTTCCCACCCTGGTCAATCATCCCCTTACTCTTTAACCTAATCTTCTATGGAGCAGCCTTACTAGGAGTCCTCATTGAAAGCAAGCGGACATCAGACATCTTCTGGC
>QMYF01000142.1 GCA_003662515.1 Candidatus Hecatellales archaeon
ACTATTGGGGCGATTATACGGCAGGGTCCACACCAGGGAGCCCAGAAGTCAACCAAGACGAGGGGGTTCCTCGAAAGGACCTCGTTGAAGTTTTGGCTTGTCAGGGTTAGGGGCTGACCGGAGGCTTCGGGCCCTCTTCCACCACTCATAAGCTCTCTCACCTTTCTAAGCTTTATCCACTCTAATTCCGCGTCGAACCCTCCAGACACCTACTCTCACCCTTCAGAGGTGAGGCTTAAATATTCTGAGAAATCTAGGGGGCATATAAATCTTTGGTAGTTTAAAGGTTTAAGGCTGGAAAAGCTTTAACATTAAACATTTAAGTTTTGCCTAAAGCAAAAAGATTTCGGCTTTAAACCTGGGAGATGGAAAAGTTATGATTGACGAGAAAGCCGTGCCAAGATGGACTCCCGAAGAGGAGAAAGCCTACAAGAAATGTTGCTGGAAAAATCTGACGGTGCATGAGGCATTAGCCAAGGCTTCCAAGAGATACGGGGCTGATAGGAAGATTCTTTTCTCAGCTGACACGGGTGAAGCTTACAGTTATGGGGAGCTGCTTGAGGGTTCTAGGCGGCTGGCAGCCAGCCTTTTAAAGTTGAAGGTTGAACCAGGCTATACTGCCCTTCTCCAGCTTAACAATACTCCTCTTTTCCTCCATGTTTGGCTTGCCTTCAGCAGGTTGAGGATTCCACCCCTCCACGTGGACACTAAGTTTAGGCTTTCAGAGGTTAAGGTTTGGGGGGAAACCTTGAAGGCTGAAATCTACGTTATTCCAGGAGTTTTCCGAGGCTACAGCTACTATGAGATGGCTAAAAGGCTTAGAAGAGAGCTTCCAAGCTTGAGGTTCATTTTCGAGGGATGCTGGAAGAGGAGGAGTGAAATTCCCTCTGTGGGGGAGCTTTTGGAGAAGGAACCTGAGAAGGACTGGATGGAGGCTGTGGAACAAGTTAAGGCTGACCCTTACAAGGTTTCCCATTTTCTGCTTACGGGGGGAACCACAGGGCTGCCTAAGATTATTGCTAGAACCCATGCAGACTACCTTTATGGGGCTGAAATTTTGGCTGAGGCGTCCAGAATAGGGATGGAAACCAGGGCGCTTATTGCTCCCCAGCTTACCCATAACGCTGGCTTCGTTTATTCTCTGGCTGTCCTCCTTAAGGGTGGAAGGCTCTACCTCACTGACAGGACGGATGGGGAAGGCTTGCTGGAGAGGCTTGAAAAATTCAGGATAACTTTCATGTTAGGGGTTCCAACTCTCTACTATCGGATTCTCAAGTGTGAAAGGCTGGAAAGCTTTAACCTGAAACATCTCCAGGTGGTTTTGAGTGTAGGTCAGGCTATGCCTCCTGAGATGGCTAGGAGGCTTGAAGAGAGGCTTGAAGCCCGCTTTCAAAATCTCTACGGGGCTTCGGAAGGATTTTCGCTTATAACGGGCTTAGATGACCCCCCGGAGGTTAGATTTAGAGCTGCAGGGAAGCCTACCTCACCCTATGATAGGGTGAGGCTGGTTGACCCTGAAACAGGGAGAGAAGTCCAAGTAGGCCAGCCTGGAGAGCTTCAGGTTAAAGGGCCGAGGGTGGTTAAGGGTTATTATGGAGACCCCAACAGGACGAGGGAAAACTTCACGGAGGACGGCTACTATCGTAGTGGAGACCTCCTCTACCGGGATCAGGCGGGATACTTCTACTTTGCTGGAAGGCTTAGGGACATTATTAATAGGGGAGGCTTGAAGGTTGGCGCGGAAGAGGTTGAAGGCTATGTTACCCTCCATCCTGGGGTTAAGGAGGCTGCAGCCGTAGGCATGCCTGACCCTGAACTGGGCGAAAGAATTTGCGTTTTCATAGTTCCCGAGGAGGGGGTGAAGCCGCCCAGCCTTGAGGAGATTAGGAGGCATATGGAGAGGCTGGAAGTGGCCAAGTATAAATGGCCTGAAAGGTTGGAGATAGTGGATAAGCTGCCTAAAAGCATGCTGGGGAAAATTCAAAGGTGGAAGCTTAAGGAACAGCTAAAAAAGGGTTGGGATTTTAAGGAGGTTTCACTCTTCCCGCATTAGGTTTTCTAAAGCTTTTTTTGCCGCCTGGAGGGTTTGAGCCCCGCTGGCTGCGAAGGCCACCTTTAAGGCTTCAAGAATTTCCTCTCGGGTGGCTCCAAGGTTTAAGGCTGCCCTCATGGATTGGACTACACAGTCATAGCACATTCTAACGGCTCCAATACACATCACTAGGAGCATTTTGTATTTGGCTGGAAGCGCGCTGTCTTTAACTATCACATCGTCGCAGAGCCCGTAGAGCCTTGCGAAATCTCTGTCCACCTTCACCACTATCGACATGAGTTCAGGTTTAAACCCTATCTTCCGTGTAATTTTCTCAGGAATTTCTTCTTCGCTCAAGCCTTCAACACCACCTCGTCTTTCAAGCTTAAAGGCTCCCCTTAATTTTTTCAGCTAGCTTTCTGCCGAGGCTGAAAGCCTTGTCCAAGTCTTCGGCTGTAGGCCTGTATTGGACATCTAAAGCTGGTAGAACCTCAAACTTCAAGTCTTGAAGCAGCTTGGTTATCTCTTTTGAGGCTCCGCCTCCCCAGCCGTAGGAGCTGAAGGCTACAGCAACCTTGTTTCTCGGCTTAAGCGATTTAAGGTAGGCTAGGAAGCCTGCCACGGGAGGAAACATGCCGTTATGCACGGTTGGAGAGCCTACGGCTAAACCTTTCGAATCTAAAATTTCCGTGAGAATTTCAGCCCAACAGTCTTTCCGCACGTGGAACAGTCTTGCTTCAACTCCCTCGCTTTCAGCTCCCTCCACGATGGCTTTGGCTAGGAGGAAGGTGCTCCCCCACATGGTATCGTAAACTGTGACCAGTTTGGCTTCGGCCTGGAAACTGGCCCACCTCCGGTAGGCTTCAATGATTTTCGAGGGATTCTTCCAGATTATTCCGTGGCTGGGGGCTATCATCTCGATGGCTAATCCCAGCCTTACCACCTCTTCAAGCTTCCTGCGGACA
>QMYF01000143.1 GCA_003662515.1 Candidatus Hecatellales archaeon
GCTAACTCCTCCTCGGTGAGGTTTTTCAAGGTTTCCCCAACCTCTTTGGCTAAAGCCATGAACATTATCTTGTTGAGGCGGAGGTTTATGAGGTCTAAAGCCCACTGGCAAGCCTTCTGGTAGGCCATAAGCCTTTCAGGGCTGGTGGAGGCTTCAGCCTTAAGCCTCCTCAGCAGCCTCCTAAGCTTGGGGTAGAAGCCTTCCGGAAGCCTGTTAGGCTTCCTCTGCTGCTGCATGGATTCGAGAAGCCTAAACTTCTGAAGGTCTGCCAGCGAAAACTCGGATTCAGCGTCTTCAAGCTGCGCCACCCCGCTTTTAACCAGCTCCTCAGCTATCCACCAATAGGTTTCGAAACGGTCTCCAGCCTCAAGGGGGCCAAGCTCGAAGCCCGCCACGGTAAGCTTAGAAAGCGAGGTGGAAGCTTTAAGCCTAACCTTCCTATGTTCAAATTTAACCTCAGAGGCTTCGAAAGGGTTCAAGGGTAGCTTCCCCCGGCTGGGAGACAGATAATTATAGGTGCAGTCCACCCGCATAATAATCCTGTTCACCATGTTTGTTTTAACCTTCGGGGGGTTTAAAGGAAGGTTGAAAGCCTTAAAGCCTCTAAATGGGAGGGTTCAGCTTTCTTAAAAAGGCTTCCTGTGGAAAGTTTAAATGGGGAAGCTGAACGGCAAGGTGAAGCCAAGTGGTTTTGGCTGGGAAAATTTTCCGCTTAACGGAGAAGCTGAAGCTTTCGGACTTGGAGGGGAAGCTTAAAGGCTTCCGCAGGGAGGAGGAAGTTGAAGAGGAAGGCCGCAGGATCCAGCTTGTCACAGAGGTTGAAAGGGTTTCCAGGACGGATCTCGGGCTTGAGGGCGTAATCTCCTATGATAAGGTTTTACGGCTTCCCAGGAGGGGTGAGCTTGTTCCGGTGGTTAGAACCTATACTGCCCCCTTCCTTTTCTCCCCCTACCGCGGTTTAACCCTGCTAACCGTGGTGGAGAAGAAGCATAGGGCGGACAGGCTGGCCGACCTTTTCAGCGAAATAATTTTTGGAGGTTTAGGCGGAATCCTTGAAGTGCGAATTCCCCCGGAAAACCTTCAACGCTACCATGAGGAGAACCCTGAGGGAACCAAGGTGGTCTTCTTCGAGAAGCTTGATTTCCCAGGCATTGAGAAGCTTTCCCTCTACGGGGAAAGCCTTTCCTCCACTTCAGCCTACAGTGAAATGCTCGGCCACGGGCAAATCTGGTATGTGGTGGTAACCTCGAAACGTTATGGCTATGTGGTAGGTGTGACTGGCAACGGAATAGTTACTATTTTCAGCAGGGTGGAGGTTGAAGATTTCCTACGCTACGTGGTGGACGAAGTTTTCCCGCTGATAGCCTTTCAACCATAAGGTTTTATGGGAGAGGAAACCTCATATAATTCGTCGGAAACCCGACGTTTGAAAGCTTACCTATCCTTGGAGGTGGACTTTTGGAAGTAGGAGAGGCAGGGAAAGTCAGAGGGGCAGCCAAATTTATCCGTATACCGCTGATAATTCACACGGTTCTCCGGAGGGAAACTTCCCTTAGCCTTCAGGTGGAACATTTTCAGGTTAAACGCACCAGCATTAACCTTCCCAAAGACGCTATAAAGCTGAAAAGGGAGGAAATCGAAGACTACATTAAGCAGGTTTACCCGAACGCTCACTCCTTCATCATCCAGTACGAGGAGAGAGGAGAGGAGCTTGTTCCCTTCTGCGCGCAGCTATTCCTTTCCGCACCTCACGTGAAAAGGTTTCATGGAAGCCGTTAAACGTCTTGTTTCCCTTCGCTTGGAGGCTAAAGTAGGGTATGGAAGCCGGGGAAACCCTTTTCCAGCAGATAATGGGCGTGGGCGGAATTGAATGGATAGTTCTCCTAGCCATCTTCCTCATCTTCCTCCTAGGCTCCGACAAGATGCCTAAAATCATGCGGGCTTTGGGCAAGGCCCTAGGCGAATTCGAGAAGGGCAGAATGGAAATTCAAAGAGAGCTTATGAAGCTTCAGCAAATGCAGCTTCAAGCTGAAACCTCCTCTTCAGAGCCTGGAAACCCTGAGGTTAAGCCTACGCCTCCTCCACCCTCAACTGCAACAGTGAGGGCTAGGGGGGAAACAGGAAACTTCCTCGCCAAAATGGCTGAAGAGCTAGGCGTCGACATGGAGGGAAAAAGCGAAGAGGAAGTTTGGGAGGAGATAAGAAGGAAAGTTTTAGAGGCAAAGGCCGAGAAGGAACAGAAACCTTAAAAATTTGGAAGACTCAAAATCACATGCTCTTTAAGTCTTTCCGCCTGAAAATGTCTGCCCGGTGGGCCGGTCGTCTAGATGGTTAGGATCTCCGCCTGACGCGCGGAGGGTCGCAGGTTCGAGTCCTGCCCGGCCCACCAACCCTCTTTGTTTTCAAAGGACTTATATGGGGGTTGGGTTTCGTATTTGTTTAGCTTGAAGCTGGCGGTGCGGTTGGGCTTTGTCTAGGCGGACCAGGGTTAGAGACAAGTGGAAGCTTAAACAGTGGTATTCGGTTTATTCGCCTCCCTATTTTGGAGGCCAGGAAATCGCTTTGATTCCGGCGGATGAACCCTCCAAGCTTCTTGGGAGGGTTGTAGAGGTAACCCTTTACGATTTAACCAAGCAAGACATCCAGCACATGAACATTAAGCTTTACTTTAAAATTGTGAAGGTGGAAGGATTAAAGGCTGAAACCATTTTTAAAGGCCATGAATACGCACGGGAATACCTGCGAAGCCTGGTTCGCAGGTGGAGTAGCAGAGTTGACGCCTCCATCAACCTAACCACCAAAGATGGGTATAAGGTTAGGGTTTTCCCCGTCGCCTTCACCAGGAAGAGGGTTAAACCCTCCCAGGAATCCGCCATAAGGAAGATAATGACGGAAGTGGTTTTGGAGAAAGGTGAACAGCTGACCTTCGAGCAGCTGGCTCAGGAATGCGTTCTCGGAAAGCTTGCCTCAGACATTTTCCATCGAGCCACCAA
>QMYF01000144.1 GCA_003662515.1 Candidatus Hecatellales archaeon
AGGTGTTTCCCGAATAGCT
Organism: Candidatus Hecatellales archaeon; assembly: GCA_003662515.1. Classification (GTDB taxonomy): domain Archaea; phylum Thermoproteota; class Bathyarchaeia; order Hecatellales; family Hecatellaceae; genus B25. The sequence continues at coordinate 20 of QMYF01000144.1, forward strand.
TACAGCAACGATCAAGGTTTCCCTGTCCACGTAGCCTGGGAGCAGGAGGTCTCTGCAGACTTCCATGGGAACCTTAAGTCTGTCGTAGGCCCAGTCTCTTATCAGGCTTCCACCTATCGCCGAGCCGCCCATGCCCAAGAAAACCACATTGGAGAAGTTTTTCCCCTCAAGCCTGGAAAGGTCGGCTTCCAAGCCTATCTTTAAGGCTTCCCTGCAAAGCTTCGGGAAAGCCTCTAAAGCATCCCTCATCCCATACCTGTCAACCGCTGAGATTTCGCCTGGAGAATCGAGGTTAACTGTCAAGGCTTAAACCTCGTCAACACTATTAAGTTTACTTGAACCTTTAAGGGTTAAAAGGGGTTTTCCATGCTTCCACCTAAGAGAAGACCGCCTCTAACTGTCGCCCTTCCCTCCTCCACCGTTTCAGAAGCCACCCACCTCCGAGATAAAACCTTAAGGCTAGGATTCCTTGGAAGACTTCTAGCAGTTTTCCGCGTCGACCAGGCGTCCATTTACCTGGATAAACCCAACATGCGGGGGGAGGGAAGACTTGTTGAAGCCATCCTCTCCTATATGGCTACTCCCCAATACCTTAGAAGGGAGCTTTTCAAGCTTACTCCAGAGCTGAAATATGTGGGCGTGCTGCCGCCTTTAAGAACTCCTAACCACCCTTTGGAAAAGTATGCCTCCCAACTTGAGGTTGGAAGCTTCAGGCAGGGCATGGTCATAGGGAGAGAGAGAAGGGGAAGCCTGGTAAACGTTGGAGTGGAAATCCCGGCTTTAATTTCCGGGAAGAAGCCTCTGGGAAGCCTGGTAAACGTGAAGATTGTTGGTGTTGGAGACCGCGTGTTGGAGGCTGTGGAGGTCGGGGAGGAAGAAATCCCCTACTATTGGGGCTTCAAGGTTAAAAACGAGAATAAGCCTCTCGACCAGCTTGTTAAGCAGGGAAACTTCGACCTAGCCATTGCAACCTCCAAATATGGAGAGCCCTTGGAGAAGGTTGAAGATGAAATTTTTGAGGCCTGGAGGAAAGCTCGCAGCGTGCTGGTGGCTTTCGGCTCCCCCACCGAAGGATTAAAAGAGATTTTAGCTAGGCGGGGGCTGAAGCTTGAGGAGCTTTTCCATTTCACTGTCAACACCGTTAGGTTTCAAGGGGTGGAAACGGTGAGGGTGGAGGAAGCCCTGGCGGCCACCCTCTCCCTCTTTAACTACCTCATTCCAGGCTGAGCCAGAAAGGTTTACCTGAAAGAAACTCTGCAAGAAACGCTTGGAAATCTCTTTTTCTTCGGTAGAAAGATAGAATTTCAGTGTCAACCTTAACTTGGAAGCCGTAAGCCTTAATGGAGTCTGCTATCCTGCTGGCTACTCCCACCTCACGGCCTCCACGGGCAAGCTGCTCCAACAGAAGCCTCCTCACGTCGAAATATTTTCTGCAGGTTAAAACCGCCCATCGCCCATCCTCAAGGTAGGGTCCAGCAACCGTCTCCTCAGCCTTTAAATGCTTCACCAGGAAGCGTGCTTCCTGGCTTGAAGTTAGGGGAGGCCCTAAATGCTTCTTAACTCGCCCTATTCTAGCCTGCTCCAACTCGAAAACTATTATGGAAGCCTTCTCCTCGTCGCTCCAAACCTTACTTCGTAAAACCTGGAAGCCGTGAATTTCCATCAGGTTTTTCAGGGCGCGCTCCGTCTTGTAGAGTTGCCCCCACAAAATGTCTGGAACAGCTTTCACCCTTCCAAACTTCACGAAAACCAGGTTTGTCCCCCTAGCCTTGAGAAGCCGTTTAAGCTTCTCGGGTGGAGGTCTTCTAACGGCTGGGGGATAAAAGAAGCGTAGGTCTGGCTTATCTAGAAAACGTCTGGCAGCAGCCCTGAAAAGGTCGAAAACCTCCCTCCTGAGGGGGGAGGCAACATTCCTGGTTTTGTCGACGGGATCTACAACCATGAGACAGTGCTCCTCGAAAAGTTTCTCAGCCTCCTCTCTTCTCCCTTCGTAGAAGCCTTCAAGGTCTATTAGGACTCCAGGCCTCCAGCGGGAAGCCTCCCTTAAAACTTCTAGGAAACTTCCATAAGCTAAGATTAAGAGTTCGGTCAAGTATCCACTAAAGCCTCCAGTTTTAATGTCGGAACCATATACGGCTACACCCTTCATGAAACGCTTCAGAAGCCTCACCTCACTTCGGCTTTCCGCAGAAAGCCTGGCTTTCACGTATTCGGTGTGGTAGGGGGTTCTATCTGTAGCCGACTTCCAGTTTGGAGGCTTAACCTTATAGCAGGGAACAATATTCACCCTGAGCTTTGACGTTACCCAAGCCTCCAAGTAGGGGTGCTCAGCGAAACGCCCCACAACCCGGTAGCCTTCCAAAACCTTCCTGAAGGCCTTCAAGTAATCGTCGTGAAACCTCTTGCGGGGGACCTTCTCAGGCACCAGAACGAAAAGATCTATATCGGCGTCCCCGCTGAGCCATGTATCTTTGGCTATGGAGCCTTCCAAGCGCACCTCTCCGGGAAGCCTCCTCCTAGACAGCTCAGCTTCCAGCCTCTTCCGCAGCTTCTCAGCTAAACCTTCTACACGTTTCCTTTCCCTCGGAGAGGGGGTAACCTTGCCTCTAACCTGCTCGAGGATTTCCTTCAAGTTTTCAGTCTTCAAAAGCCCTAACCTCGTAAAGGTTGCTGTAGATGGGTCCCTTAGCCGTGAGAACGCTTCTCTTAAGCCTCAAACAGTCCACCGTCATTTCTCCAGCTTCAAAACCGGAAAGCTGACGTAGTAGCGCGGAAAGCCTTCCTCCGCTTCTCGGAGCTCTAACCCTAGCCAATGTGAGGTGGGGGGTGAAGCCTTTAGGGTCGGGTTTAAAGCCAACCCTAGCCATTAAACGTTCCACCTCGCCGGCTAAAGCTTTAAGCCTATCCGCTCCCTCAGAAACCCCTACCCAGATCACCCTAGGCCTATTAAGGTTAGG
>QMYF01000145.1 GCA_003662515.1 Candidatus Hecatellales archaeon
ACCATCTACAACTGCGAGATGAGACATAAGAAGGAGTGCATCGTCTATCCAGCCTCAAAGCTTATTGGCAGGGTTCTCCAGGTCATGCAGAAATACGGGTATATCGGCGAGTTTGAATATATTGACGACGGCCGGGGAGGCAAATTCCGCATCCAGCTGCTCGGCCGCATAAACAAGTGTGGGGTAATTAAGCCTCGCTTCCCGGTTTCAGCCCGGGAAATTGAAGAGTTCACGAAGCGTTATCTGCCCTCTAAGGATATGGGTATAGTTATAATGACTACCCCCAGCGGGGTTATGTCCCATAAGGAGGCTATCGAAAAGAAGACTGGGGGAAGACTGTTAGCCTACGTTTACTGAGGTGAAAGCGGAATGCCTAGGCTTCCCGTCGAGGAGAGGGTGGTGGAGCTTCCGGAGGGAGTTACCGCCAGCTATGAGGGTGGCGTTCTCACGGTTAAAGGGCCCCTAGGCGAGCTGAAAAAGAATCTCGCCCATACCGGGGTTGAAATCAGGGTTGAGGGAGGCCGGGTTATCGTTCGGAAGGAGTGGGCTGGAAGGCGGGAGCGCTCCATGGTGGGCACGGTGGCAGCCCACGTGAAAAACATGGCTACCGGCGTTACGGAAGGCTTCACCTACAAGCTGAAAATTGTTTCCTCCCACTTCCCCATCACCGTGAAGGTTTCCGACGGAAAGGTTTACATTGAAAACTTTATTGGTGAACGTAAGCCTAGGGTTGCGAAAATCGTGGGGAACGTTCAGGTGAAGGTTGAAGGTGAAGACGTCATCGTTCAGGGGATAAACCTTGAAGAGGTAAGCCAGACGGCAGCCAACATTCAGCAGGCCACCAAAATCAAGAAGAAGGATCCACGGGTCTTCCTCGACGGAATTTATGTTTACGAGAAGGCTAAGGGGATGAGTTAGGCTTGGTGAAGCTTCCCGAGAAGGTTAAGGAGCGGAGGAAGCTGGCTGAGAAGATTAGGAAGGCTAGGGAGGGGAAGCCTGAATTCGTCAGGCAGGAAAGCTGGAGGTATAAGCGGGTTAAGCCTGCCTGGAGGAGGCCGAGAGGCATAGACAGCAAGATGAGGATTGGAAAGAAGGGTTGGCCTGCCTCCCCAAACACTGGCTATCGAACTCCTAAAGCCCTGCGAGGCCTCCACCCTTCAGGCATGGCTGAAGTCTTGGTTTACCGTGTGGAAGACCTGAAAGGCCTCAACCCTGAAATTCACGCTGTGAGGATTGCTGGAAGTGTAGGGCGCAGGAAGAAGCTGGAAATCTTCAGAGAGGCAGCCCAGCTCGGCCTCAAAGTTTTAAATCCTCCGAAGAAGGTTGAGGAGGCTGAGGCGAAGTGAGCCTTAAAAGCCAGCGTAGGCTTGCAGCGGAAATCTTGAAGGTGGGGGAGCACAGGGTTTGGATAGACCCGGAAAGGTTTGAAGATGTTTCCTCAGCCATAACCCGCCAGGAGATTGAGCGGCTCATTAAGGAGGGAGCCATTAAGGCTAAGCCTGAGCAGGGTGTAAGCAGGGGTAGAGCTCGAATCCGCCATGAGAAGCGTAAGCAGGGCAGGCGGAGGGGTCCTGGAAGCCGGGAAGGCGCTGCTGGAGCTCGAGCGCCCAGGAAGAGGCGTTGGGTGACCACCATTAGGGCTATAAGGAAGCTTTTGAGGGAGCTTCGAGACTCGAAGAAGATTACCCGCTCCACGTATAGGCAGCTTTACAATATGGCTAAGGGCGGGGTTTTCAGGAGTAAAAGGCAGCTTCTCCAATATATTAAGGATTCAGGGCTGATGGTTAAGCGTAGGGGTGTCTTAAGGCGTGGCTAAAGGTCCAAGATACAGGGTTCCCTTCCGCAGGAGGAGAGAGGGGAAAACCAACTACTACAGGAGAAGGGAGCTTCTCAAGTCTGGAGAGCTAAGATTTGTTTTCAGGCCAACCCTATCCAACGCCATAGCCCAGTTCGCCAAAGCCGAGCCTCAGGGAGACAGAATCCTAGTCTCAGCGGTTTCAAGGGAGCTGGTTCGAGATTTCGGCTGGAAGGCCCCCTGCGGAAACCTTCCCGCCGCCTACCTTACAGGGCTCCTAGCAGGCCTGAAGGCTAGGAAGGCTGGAATTGAGAAGGCTATACTTGATGTGGGGGTTAAGAAGCCTAATCCCGGCTCGAGGGTTTACGCGGGGCTGAAGGGTGCCCTAGACGCTGGGATAATTATTCCCCACGACCCGGAAATTTTGCCTGATGAAAGCCGTATCCGCGGCGAGCATATTGCCGACTTTTGGAGGAAAATTGGGGATCCTGAACGTAGGGAGAGGCTTTTCTCCCAGTATTTGAAGGCTGGGCTTTCCCCTGGAGAACTTCCTAAACATTTCGAGGAGGTTAAGGAGGCTATTTTGAAGGCTTACAGTTAATAGCTGGGAGAATAATTTATATTTCAAGCCCTTTCTACCTTCAATACTTGTCACAGGTAAGGTGGAGGGAGTCTGCGGAGGAACGGTAGGTGGCTGCTGAAAGCGAATGGGTTCCCAGAACCAAGCTGGGAAGACTTGTCTTAGAGGGGAAAATAGTCTCCATCGAGGAGGTTTTCACCTACGGTTACAGGATTCAGGAGCCTGAAATAGTAGATAGGCTTATCCCCAACCTTAAACAGGAAGTTCTCTCCATGGGGATTGTTCAGAAGCAGACTGATGCGGGTGAACAGTCCCGCTTCAGGGTTATAGTGGCCGTTGGAAATGAGGACGGCTATGTAGGGGTGGGCTCAGGCAAAGCCAAGCAGATAAGGCTGGCTGTAGACAAGGCAAGCATGTATGCCAAACTCAACATTACTCCTGTGAGGCGGGGATGCGGAAGCTGGGAGTGTGGCTGCGGTAAACCCCATTCGGTTCCCTTCCGCGTGGAGGGTAAATGCGGCAGCGTCCGCTTCGAAATTATCCCCGGCCCTAGAGGTTTAGGCCTCGTAGCCAACGAGATGGCTAAA
>QMYF01000146.1 GCA_003662515.1 Candidatus Hecatellales archaeon
AGTATATCCTGTTAACTCTCGCCTTGCTGGTAGAGAAATTTTAAACCGTAAATGTTATGCGAGTATAAGAGAGATTCCGGAAAGTGTGGATTTGGCGTTGCTAATTGTTAGCGCCCATTTAACCCTGGACGTTTTAAGGGAATGCGCTGAAAGCGGTGTTAAAGCAGCAATAGTTTTTGCTGCAGGCTTCGCCGAGTCGATGGGCGAGAAAGGAAGGGAAGTAGAGTCGGGGATACGCAAGATATCTGAAGAGACAGGCATGGTCATTGTTGGCCCCAACTGTTTGGGCGTCGTAAACGTTTCTGTAGGGTTGAACACGCTTTTGGAGGCCGTCATACCAGAGGAACCCGGGAAAATATCGTTTATTTCACACAGCGGTTCGCTGACAGACCTCTTCCTGACGCTTTCCAGCAAGAGAGGATTCTACGTGGGTAAAGCTGTCAGCTCTGGAAATGAGGCTGCAACAACCCTAAACGATTACCTGGAATATTTCATCGAAGATCCTGAAACAGGCGTCATAGCCATGTATATCGAGGCTATCAGAGATGGCAGAAAATTCTTAAAGCTTTGCCGGTCAACCACGAAGCCTCTGGTGGCCTTAAAGGCTGGCAGAACTGAAACCGGGAGGATGGCTGCCAGATCTCATACCGCCGCTCTGGCAGGCTCAGCTGAAGTGTGGCGGGGTGTCTGCAGACAGGCTGGCATTATTCAAGCTGAAACCTTTGAGGAGCTTTACGATCTTGCCATGGCTCTAGCTTGTCCTCTAAGGCCTAAAGGAAATCGTGTGGGTATAGTGACAGGGCCTGGCGGGCCAGCAGTAATAGCTACCGATGCCTGCGAGGAACTTGGACTAAAGGTTCCAAGATTAACTAGGGAGAGCAGGAAGGAAATCGGGAAAATCCTTCCCCCCTTCGCCTCAACGTTAAACCCTATAGATTTGACGGCTACAGCCTTGGAAGACATAGGTCTCTACGAGCGTGTTTTAAGGGTTGTAGTTTCAGATCCGAACGTGGATTCTCTCATCGTTATACCACCCATGCTTAAACAGCTGGTTGACGTTGCCAGAGTTATTGTTGAAATAGTGAGAGAGCAGGATAAGCCTGTGGTTGTCGCATGGACTACCCCACCAATGCTGGGAGCCAGCCAATACATTGAGGCTTTAAAGCTTCTAAGCAGGAACCAGGTGCCCAGCTTCTTTATGCCTGAAAGAGCTGCAAAGGCTCTCCTAGCCATGCTAACTCAAACCTACATAGAAAAGAAGAAAAAGAAGGCAGAAACTGTTTAAGCGCAGAACCATTTTTCCCTTTCAGCCAATTATTATCCGCGCGTCAGCAACCTTCGCGTTTCCATTCCAGCATATGATGGGGTTAAAGTCTAGCTGGTTTATTTCCGGGTTTTCCAGGAGCAGCCTCGAAGTTTTAACAAGTATCTCTGCCAGAACGTTTAGATCGACTGGTTTAATCCCTCTATATCCTTGAAGAAGCTTGAAGCCTTTCACCTCTCTTATCATTTCCCTAGCTTCATCCTCCGATATTGGCGCCACCCTAAACGACATGTCTTTTAACACTTCGATGAAGACTCCTCCAAGCCCAAACATTACGGTTGGCCCGAACTCTACGTCTTTTATGCCTCCTACCGCCACCTCAATGCCGCGGGGCAGCATTTCCTCAACCAAGACGCCTTCAATTTTCGCTTTTGAATAGAATTTGAGCGCGTTTTCGGTTACCTGCTTGTAAGCCTCCCTCACAGCTTCGGGGTTTTCAACGTTCAACTTTACGCAGCCTGCATCAGACTTATGGATAATATCCCTCGAAATTATTTTCACCACGACAGGAAACCCTATTTCCTCAGAAGCCCTAACAGCCTCCTCAAGGTTCAATGCCACCTTAAACTTCGGCACAGGTATACTATACTGGAGACACAGCGTTTTCGCTTCGGGTTCAAGCAGGATTCTTCTGCCCTCATCCAACGCTTTACATATTATGTTGCTCATGAACCATCGCCGAACGTTATTTATTGGGAGTTTGATGGGCCCGGCGGGACTTGAACCCGCGACCTCCGGCTCCGCAGGCCAGCGTCCTATCCTGGCTAGACGACGGGCCCTCTCACCTAAAAGGGCTTAACTCCTCCGCGATAATAATAGCTTTCTGATTTTGAAGGCTAAGTCTCGTCTAAACCTGTAAATGTAGTTAGGGTGGGGAGTGAAAGTTATTTGGAGGTTTCCAGCCTCAAGGGTGGCAAGCTGGCTTGTATAATGTGGAGGTTTAAGCCTGAAAATTTCGCAGAGAGATTCCATAGCCGTCCTACCCATGGCTAAAACAGTTTTCGGCTTTAATAGGCGGATTTCCTCCTTGAGGATGGAAACGCAGTTACGTCTCATTTCAGGAATCGCCTTAAAGCTTGGAGGGCGGCATTTAACCGCCGCCGTAACAAAGACTTCAGACCTCTTTAAGCATTCAAGGATTTCCCCGTCCTCTTTCAGGTTTAAGATAAGTTTCATGGAAAGCCTTAGCCTGTCGAAAACCTCAAGATTGTAGAATACGCTTTCCTTTCTTCCTGGCGGGGGAGATTCTCCCACAGCTAAAACTTCAACCTTGCTTGGAAGCCAGCGGTAGGCCTCAAATTTGAGGAAAGGCTTGTCAACGTAAACGCATTTCCGGCAGGAGGCTAAAAGGCTTTCCAGCTTTTTTCTCGCCTTCAGCCCACCATCCTCCAGAGATTACAGGTTAAAGGCTCAACCAAGATGTTAACAAATATTAGATGTGGAAACTTTAGAAAAATGTAGCTTTAACGGTTGACTTAGAAATGTCTGCTGGGAAGGAGCAGGCTTTCTGGCTTAGGCGGGTGGCCGAGCAGCTTAAGGCTAGGGGAGACCAGCCCACTGTTTTTAGCACGGCGAAAACCCCTAGCGGCCCCATCCACATAGGC
>QMYF01000147.1 GCA_003662515.1 Candidatus Hecatellales archaeon
ACAGGCTTTTTAATTCCGGCTTTCTCCGCTAGCTTTTTAAGGAGTTTTCTTAGGTAGGTGTAGCTGACCTGTCCACCCTTAGAATTATTACTCAACGAAGCCCAGAGGGGTGCATCCGGATCCTCCCTTCTTGGATGTTTTTGAAGCCATTCGAGTAGGGGTCGATACGAGGCTACTAGGGGGATTCGTTTTAGCCCTGTTTTCCCCTCAACCGAAATTATGCAGTAGTCTTCCTTGAATTCTACGCTTCCAACCTTCATATTTAGGAGTTCGCCTGGTCTTAACGCCCCCTCGAAAAGCGTAGATATTAGGGCTTTGTCGCGCTCATTCTCAGCAGCCCTAATTAAGGCTTTAATCTCATCAGAGGTTAGTAGGGATTCCGGCCTAACCCTACAATCCTTACTGGCACTTTTTACTTTGAACCATGCCACCTCGGGCGGTGTAGGCGTCTCGCGCGTACAGCTCCCATATTTCGCATACTGGACGAGCTTTCTAACTGTGAGTTTTAGGTCGTCTTTGGTTGAGGATTTGTAGGGCTGAGCATTAATCCAGGCAATAACCCGCTCTATATCCCTTCTTTCAGCCATGGTCGGATTAAAGGGACAATGTTTCATTAGGGCGCAGAGGTGGTTAGCATACTTTGCAACTCTCCCGGTAGACAGCCCTAAGGCCTCTAGGTGATTCAGGAAGCTAAGTAACAGTTTCCCCTGTTTCAGTTTTGCTAGCCTGCGCCTAGCACTCTCAAGCCTCTTCCGGTAACCGTGGATATCATTCAAGCCATTAGAATGGCTATTCAGGGCTTTAAAAAGACCAAGCGATAATAGGGTATCGGAAGTAGGGGCCTTGGTGCTCCGGCCGGGATTTGAACCCGGGTCGTGGGCTCGAGAGGCCCACATCCTTGGCCGGACTAGACTACCGGAGCTCTGCGGCTATGTGATGTTTCCCCGGTAGGCTTCTTAAGGTTTTCTTTTTTGGTTTTACTCTTTTTTGAGTTGATACTTTTAAATGTTAAGATGGGAAATTTTTATTTGTATTGTTTCCGCATAACTGTTTGGTGAATTAAAAAGTTTTAGGTGAAAATTAGATGCCCTCATGTAAGTCTAAGAAAACCACGAAAAAGAAGAAGACTGCAAGCAAGAAGAAGAAAACAACTGCAAAGAAGAAAAAGAAGTAGAGGTGGCTTCTAAGTCACCTCACCGGACAGGTTAAAGGGCCTCCCTTCCAACAGAACTTTTTTGGGGATCTTTTCTCTCCATTTTTTGAGGAAAGCTTTATCCTCTTTTTCGTCTCTTAACTCTGGAGGCAAACAGTGAGGTATTTCATCTATGATGGGATACCACATGCGACATTCCTTGTTGGGGCAAACTAGTAGCCCCGACACGATTTCCTCGTTTCTCTCCTCAAAAACGTAGAGTTCAAGAGGGTAGCTCTTGCACATAGCGCAGGCGAGGAAATCTAGAAGTCTACGTTTCAACGTAAACCCTCGGAAAGATTTTTCCTCTTAGAAATATTTTTCAGTTTATCCTTAAACTTTTATTCTGCCTTGATGTCTTCAATCTTGAAAGAGCCTACCATAGCCGGTTTCCGGACAAACGGGATAGGAGACGTGGAAAGCCTTCTAGCCAAAATAAAAACCATAGCAGGAAACATGGATTTCCAGATTTTCGACGCTGAAAAACTGGCGGGAAGAGAGCATTTGAAGGTGGCCGCCCTCCATGCTTTGAAGGCTTTCCGCCAGAAGTGTAACGTTTCTAAAAGCCTTGGCATGGAAACAGCGGTTTACGCTTCAGGTCAAAGACAGATAGTTAAAGCCTTAAAGCTTGTAGGGGTTAAGCCGGAAACCAGAAAGGTAGCCGTCATAGTTTTCGGTGGGGAGGCTGAAAGCTTCCTGAAAAGTTTAGAAGAAAAGCTTGCTTGGATTAGGGATGACTCCGTCCTTGAGGAATGGGATCTCAATAACCTTCAGAAGCTCTACGGAATCGGTGAGGAAGAATTGAAAGCTGCTGAAGAGGCTTTAGGCTTAGAAAGCAAGGAAGCCTTCCAGAGGCTTCTCTGGGAAAAAATGAGCCTGCTGGCCGCGCAGGTTTAACCTCTTAAGGTTTTGAAGATTTCCTCGGCGCTGATGGCTTCCTCCCTTAAAATTTTAATTTCTCCCTGCGAGATTTCAACCACGGTGGAGGCTCTCCCCAGCCGGGCTTTTCCTCCATCTAGGATAAGGTCAACCTTGTCTCCGAGCACTTCTTTGGCTTCCTCAGCGTTTTCGGCAGGTTTCTCGCCTGAAAGGTTGGCGCTGGTTCCTACAAGGCTCCCCCCGCAAAGGCTTACCAGAAACTTGGCCTTTAAGTCTCCCGGGCATCTTAACCCTATTAGGGGGCCTCCAACAGGCTTTGGGGCAGCAGGCTTCCTGGGAAGAACCATGGTTAAGGCTCCAGGCCAGAAGGCTGCCGCCAGCTTTAAAGCTTCCCCGCTAAACCAGGCCATCCGGTAAGCTTCATGGAAGCCGGATACCAGGACGGGCAAAGGCTTGTCTCTTCTCCCCTTTATTTCGAAAATTCTGTTGACGGCTTCCCTATGGTAGGGGTTGCATCCCAACCCGTAAATGGTGTCGGTGGGATAAACGATTACCCCGCCATTTCTAACGATCTCCGCCGACCTCAGCAATCCTTCAAACGTACACCGCACCACCTCAACCATAAGCCGGCTTCCCTCTAAAACCTCACCAAAGCTTTCACATAGTCCTTTACCTTGGGAATTTTCCCCGGAAGAAGAATGTGGCCTTCCCGCCTTAAACGTTCAGCCTGAAGCCTTACGCCTCCAGGAAACTTCTCGTTGAGGCTTCCATCCCGCCTGAGCACCCGCCAGTAGGGGGTCACCTTCTCCTTTCCCTCCTTAAGCTCCTCCTCGGCCGATTCAGCTATAATGCGG
>QMYF01000148.1 GCA_003662515.1 Candidatus Hecatellales archaeon
GCCCTAGAGGTTTAGGCCTCGTAGCCAACGAGATGGCTAAAACCATATTGAGGCTTGCCGGGATTAAGGACTGCTGGACGCGGAGCTTCGGCTCCACGAGCACGGCTTCCTCCCTAGCCTTCGCCGTCTACGACGCCTTAAAGAAAACCTACAAGGTGGTTACACCCCAAGACTGGGTGAGGTAAGGGTGGCTGAAGGCCAAGCCAAATGTTTAGCCGTCGTGAGAATCAGAGGGACGGTTAACGTTAGGAGGGATGTTAAAGACACCCTGGCGATGCTTCGCCTCCACAAGCCTAACCACGCCACCCTCATCCCAGCCACCCCAACCTACCTGGGAATGCTCCAGAAAGCCAAAGACTACATTACTTGGGGTGAGGTTTCAAAGGAAACTTTGGCGAAGCTTCTCCAGCGGAGGGGCAGGCTTACCGGCGGGAAACCCTTAACCGAGGAATATTTGAAGAAGCTTGGCTTCAGCGGGTTTGAAGCTTTAGCTGAAGCCCTCCACTCAGGCAAGCTTACCTTAAAGCAGGTTCCAGGTTTAAAACCTGTTTTCCGCCTTCATCCCCCCTCTAAAGGCTTTAGGGGGAGCACGAAGAGGCACGTGGCTGAAGGCGGAGAGCTCGGCTATAGAGGCGAAAAAATAAACGAGCTGCTGGAAAGAATGATGTAGAAAGGCGGAGAGCCTTGCCGCATAGGCTTAGAAAAACCCGGTGGCATAGGGGCTCTAGGACTTGCGGTTGGGGTAGGGTAGGCCAGCATAGGAAGAGTGGAAGCCGTGGAGGCTTCGGAAGGGCAGGCCTCCACAAGCATAAGTGGACTTGGACGGTTAAATATGCCCCCGACTATTTCGGGAAGCATGGCTTCCGCTGCCCCACAGGCAGAGGCGAAGTTAAAACCATAAATTTGAGGCAGCTCTCCGAGCTGGTGGAAGAGCTCCTAGCCGAAGGAAAACTTAAACCCGGGGAAAACGGGAAGATCGAGGTTGACCTTTCCCAGCTTGGCTTCGAGAAGCTTCTAGGCGAAGGCAGGGTTACGAGGCCTCTGCTGGTTAAGGCTGAAGACTTCTCTGAGGAGGCTGAGCGGAAGCTGGCTGAGGCTGGAGGCCAAGCCATAAGGTTGGGAGGATAATCCCGGTATGGCTGGCATAGGGATAACCACGCTGGCCAAGGCTGCAAGATTTATTCCTGAAGCTGAGAAGCCCGCTCGAAGGGTAAGCTTCACCGAGAAGCTTTTCTGGACAGGCCTTGTAGTGGTTGTCTACCTGGTTATGACGGAGATCCCCCTCTATGGTATACCTCAAGGGGTAGCCGACCCCTTCGCCATGATGCGTATCATCTTCGCTTCGAGAAGAGGCTCCCTCATGGAGCTGGGGATAGGGCCCATCGTGACTGCAGGCCTAATCCTCCAGCTGCTTGTCGGCTCAAAAATGGTTGAACTTGACTTCTCCAAACCTGAAGACAGAGCAGTCTTCACCGCAGCAAACAAGGTTTTAGCCTTAATCATAACGCTTTTCGAAGGCTCGGTTTTCGTGTTTGGAGGAGTCTACGGCAGGCTTCCGCTGGACACAGCCATACTCGTGCTGCTCCAGCTTTTCTTTGCTGGGATGATGGTTATTCTGCTTGACGAGCTGGTTCAGAAGGGCTGGGGGTTGGGCAGCGGGATAAGCCTCTTCATCGCCGCTGGAGTAGCCCAACATATTTTCTGGGGATGCCTTTCCCCTCTACCAGCCTTCGACGGCTTCTTCCTAGGAGCGCTCCTAGCCTTCGGCCAGGCAGTAGCCTCAGGAAACATTGCGGCGGCCATTGTGAGGTCTGGAGGCCTCCCAGACATGGTTGGCTTCATCTCCATGATTATCCTCTTCATAGTCATCGTTTACCTTGAAGGTTTAAGGGTGGAAATCCCGCTGGCTCACGCCCGCTTCAGAGGCTTCCGAGCCAGCTACCCCGTAAAATTCTTCTATGTTTCAAACATCCCCGTGATTCTTGCCTCAGCCCTCTTCGCCAACGTTTACTTCTTCGCCCATGTGGCTGCCAGCAGGTTTCCAGGAAGCCTCCTAGCCAGCATTCTGGGAAGCTTCGACGCCCATGGGAAGCCTATTGGAGGCTTGGTATACTTCCTCACGCCTCCAAGAAACATCATACTGGCCTTAGAAGACCCGTTAAGAGTCATAGTTTACACGGTGGCGCTAATTCTCGTATGCATCGTTTTCTCGGTGACCTGGGTTGAGGTGGGCGGCTTAAGCCCGAGAAACGTGGCCAAGCAGCTTATCGACTCGGGCATGCAGGTTCCAGGCTTCAGGAGGGCTGAAAAACCTATTGCCGACCTCCTCAACCGGTATATTCCAGCCCTCACCATTATAGGCGGGATGACCGTTGGGCTTATCGCCGCAGTGGCAGACTTCTTCAACACGATAGGGACGGGAATCGGAATCCTGCTTACCACAGGAATCATGTGGCAGTACTATCAGATTATTGTGAGGGAGAGAGTTGAGGAAATGTATCCTGGCCTGGCTAGGCTTCTAGGCAGAGCCTAGCCTTAAAATATCCTCCTGAGAAATAGTTGAGGTTGACGGTGTAAGCCTTGGGAAGCCTGGTTGTGGTGGTAGGCCTGCCGGGAGTGGGAAAATCCACGGTGCTGGCGAAGCTTGAAGAACTGGCAGCCAGGGAAGGCTTGAAGCTTCAAACCGTAAACTATGGAACCGTCATGATGGGGCTGGCTGAAGCCTCGGGAAGGAAGGTTGCCCACCGAGACGAAATGAGAAAGCGTTCCATGAGTTTTCAGAGGGAGCTTCAGGCTGAGGCTGCCAAGAAAATCGCTGAGATGGCTTCAAGCTTTGAAGGGGTAACCCTGCTTGACACCCACATGATTGTGAGGACGGGCTCAGGCTACCTTCCAGGCCTACCCTCCCATGTTCTAGCC
>QMYF01000149.1 GCA_003662515.1 Candidatus Hecatellales archaeon
CCTGTAGCCTCCAGCCATGGCGTTCACCACCAGCAAAAATTTAACCTTCCCGCCTGATAATCCTATCCCAGAGGGGTAAGCATGGCCTTTGAAAGAAAGCTTGCCAACTTGACGGTTAAGGTTTTGAAGGGAAACCTGCTTGAGGTGGAGGCTGAAGCCCTAGTTAACCCGGCTAACAGCCTGCTCATCATGGGCGGCGGGGTGGCTGGAGCCATCGAACGGTTTGGCGGAGCTGAAATAGAGAGGGAGGCTCGGAAGCATGCCCCCTGCCCAGTGGGGAAGGCTGTAGCCACAGGGGCGGGCAAGCTTAAAGCCAAACATGTCATCCATGCTCCAACCATGGAGCGTCCAGCCATGGCCACCAGCCCCAGCAAAGTCTACCAGGCCACAAAGGCCGCCCTAGAATGCGCCAAAGCCTTAAACATCTCTAGCATCGCCTTCCCAGGGATGGGCACGGGGGTTGGAGGTGTCCCCTTCGCCGAGGCTGCGGAAGCCATGGTTAAGGCTGTGAAGGAGCATGCTGAGCAGGGGACAAGCCTTAAAGAAGTGTTTCTGGTGGGGTTGGAGGACGGCTTGGTGGAGGCTTTTAAGAAGGCTTTGAAGAAGCTAGGTTAACCAGCAAGGCTTAAGCCTTCCCACTTCAATTTTATGGCTGGTGCCTAGAGTTTGAGCGGTGAGACAGAAGACCTTGAGCTTGAAAGGCTGAAGCTTAAGAAGCTTAAGGAGCTTCAGTTAAGGATGCTTAAGGCTGAGGCTGAGAAGGCTAAGCCTTCCCCCGACCCCTTCAAGCTGGTGGAGGAGAGGCTGGTGGGGAGGGGGAAAGAGGTTTTAGAGGCAGCCCTCCAACAGTACCCGCAGGCAGCTCGAGCCGTGGTTAAAGAGCTGGCAGCCCTCATAGCCTCGGGGAGGCTTAATGGAACCATCGACGGGGAAACCCTCCACCAGCTTTTCAGGCTTCTCGGCTTCCCCGTAAGGCTGGAAACCAAAATAGTTTACGTGGAGAAGGGTGAAGTGAAAAATCTGGCTGACAAGCTTAGGGAGAGGCTCTCCTCAGGCTGATTACTCTCTTCTTAAGGCTTCCACAGGGTTGAGGCGGGAAGCCCTCCAAGCCGGGTAGAAGCCTGCCAGCAGGCTTACCGCCAGGGTGAAAGCCCAGATTAGAAGGAGGTCCACCGGGTTGAAGAAGGGCTGAATGGTTACAGTTCTAAGCCCGAATTTTACAGGCCCCATGAGGAGGAGGTAGGCTCCAGCATCGCCCACCGCCACTCCAAGGCTTCCCCCAAGAAGGCCGACGATTAAGGCTTCGGAAAGGAAGGTTAAAAGGACCTGCCAGTTCCTGAAGCCTAAAGCCTTCAGCAAGCCTATTTCCCTGGTTCTCTCCAGAACTGAGGTGAACAGGGTGGTTATGATGCCTACAGCCGCCACCACCAGCGAAACCGCCGCAATGCTCACCGTGAAGGTGGAGAAGCCTGCCATAGCGCCCCTAATCACCTGAACAATGGCTTTAGGCGAAATAACCGCCACGTTGCGGCTGTACATGTCCACAATACGCTTCTCCACCTGCTCGTTGAGCTCAGGATCCTTGGTTACAACGAGGATGGCGTCGTAGTGGCCTCCCTTCCTGAAGAGCATGTTAGCCGCCTGAAGGGAAACCAGAGCTGCCCTATCCACGTTGGCGAAGCCTGGAGCTCCCGTATATTTCAAGACGCCCCTCACAATGAAGGAGCGCTTAACGGTTTCCCTCTCCAGCTGGCCGAACTGGTTGGTTGTGGTGTAATCGTAGCGGGCGGTTACCACTTGGCCTACCCAAGCGAAGGTTCGTTCGGCTCCCGGAGGATTAGCCACGTAGGCTCCCAAAACTATGCCTGTAGAGTCGTAGGGGGAAACGTAAGAGCCTTCCTCCAGCTCAACTGTAGGATAAATATAGTGTATCTTCGACTGGTCGAAGCCTACAATCTGCACAGTAAGCGTACGCACACCAGACCGGAGGACAGCAACTCCCTGGATTAGCGGAATAACCTCTTCAACCCCCTCTACCTTCCTTATGTTTTCCACATCGTGAATGTCGAGGGTGACCTTGGCTGAAGAAGTTATATCGAATCTTCCCGTCTTGGTTCCAGGAATCACCACAAGCACGTTGGGGGAGAGACTGCTAAACTGGGATATAAAGTAGTTTTCCATTCCAGCGTTCATTCCGTTGAGAGCCGTCATGAGCGCTGCGCTTATCACCACCATTAGAATGGTCAGGACTGAGCGTGCCCTCCGCTCTCTCAGCGCCTCAAAAGCGTAGGTGAAGATTTCAAGCGGATTCACAGTTTACCTCCTCAACCCTGAGAAGGTTGAAGAGCTTTAGCCTTCCTCCTCTTGAAGTAGAGGACTGCCCCCGCTACTGCGGCTGCCACCACAACCGCCGAAATAATGGGGGTGAAGCCTGCAACGGCTTCCCGTGGAGTCTTTTCCGCTTTAACGGTCTCCGTGACTGGCAGGCTCTCTAAAACCTTCACGGGGAAGGTGAGATATTCCTTGTGGGGCCTATGATACTCATCCTTATAGTAAACTTGAACCTTCACTTGGTAGATTCCAGGCGAAGTGTCAGGCCTCACCTGGATTTGGAGGGATACCGGTAAGGGGGCGTTTGGGTCAAGGTCTCCAACGTAGATGGGTTGGCCTGCAGCCTTGAAAGGCCCTTCGGAAACCAGTGAAATCGTGGTGTACATTGCTGTGGTGGTTCCCCTGTTGAGGAGGGTGAAGATTAGATTGAAGGTTCCGCCTGGAATTGCAGGCTTGACTTCAACATCATAGGTTACAAGCTCAACTATTCCGTGGAGAGGTATTCCCAGAACGGTTTTGGAGACTCCTGGAACCCCTGCACGGTCCACATAGCTCACATCCACCTCTAAACTGTACACTAC
>QMYF01000150.1 GCA_003662515.1 Candidatus Hecatellales archaeon
AACCTATGGTTAACTCCTTTTTCCAAAGAGTTTTCCCGAAGATTTGCTCCCCAGGTTTAGGAGGCCGAACATGTTTGGTAAGCCTAACAGTCTTATTCAGCAAGTAAGTTTTGCCGTCGGCTAGGTTTGTCGCAGAAAGAATACACTTGGTGGTGGTGTTGCCCAGCTCAACCGAGGCCACCACAAAGAAGCTTGATTCCCGCCTTGAAACAACAGCTTCAGTGAACTGGCCTAAACTCGTCCTTACAAGCTCGGAGTAGCTTACATAGGGCGTTCTCGCTATTCGAGGTTTAGGCGACCAGCCTATAAACCTTCGTAGAAGTCCCATGAAGCCTTAAGCCTCCAGGTCGACGGCTTAAAATTATCGGGTGGAGGCTAATTAATCATTTGCCTACAAGCTTGTTGAAGGGATGGTTTTCCACAGGTTTAACATCGGTTTCCGACATTACAGCTTCAGCCACTACGCAGTTGGTGAAGGCTACCAGCGGGAAAACGTAGGGGGCGTTCTCTATCGGCCCGTAAAGCACGTAGTCTCCTCCACACATAATGTGGATTACCGCGCTGGAGACGTCGCAAACCCTGAAAACTTCCTTCCCTTCTGGAACCTGCTTCTTGTAGCGTTTAAGCCAGGTCCAGGAGGGAGCCGCATTGTGGATTCCGCAGCCTACTGGAAGGCCGAACTGGGCTTTCATCACGTAGGTGGCAGCCTCGCTGGGTCCTGAACCCATCCCCAAAGCCGTAACAGCTACATCTATCAAAATCTTATCGGTAAACTCCTCCGCAATCTTCAGTAAGCCGTCTTGGAGAACTCCAGCCCCCGTGGTTAACACGTCGATTCTGCCCTTAACGGTGGCTTGATCCTTCGGGTTGAAGGCGAGAACTATGGCTGGAATCCGGGTTTCCCTTAAAGCCTCTATCTCGTCTCCGGTGAGGGAGACGTTTATCGAGTTGTAGATGGACCGTTTATCTAAGCCCACCTCCTTAACATATTTGGCTGCTTTAGCCTTAGTCGGGGCATCGGTTGAGTCGATGATAAGGGGAGCCTCCGTCACATCAGCGACAAAATCCAAATACCTTATCATGGCTTCAGGCGACTCCGCGAAAACCTGAACCACGTGGGGGAGCGCCGTGGTGTCGGAAAGCTCCTCCTGCCTCTTGATGAGGCTTTCAGCCTTCTCCTTGTCGAATTCTCCCTTGTGATGGTCGGAGACTATTTTATGGCCTGCATAGAAGATGGTTCCAGCTAAGACGGTGGGGTTTTCTCCAGGCTGCCCTCCGAACCTTACTCCTCCAATTTCAACTATTTTCTGTTCCCTCTGGAATTTGAACAACTTCTCTTTCACCTCAAATCCAGTGGACTACAAACTTAAGCAGGATACATATAATGCTTCCCAGCGTGAAACCGTAAAGGATACCCATCCAGGTTCCAACTTTTAACCCTCTCCTTAAAGCCATCTCCCCCAGCACGAACTCCACCTTCTCGTCGACAGCGTTAAGCCTATCTATTAGCTCCGAGATTTCAGGCGGAGTTAGTACTGCCGGAACCACAGGTTCCTCCTTACTTGAGCTTTCAGCCATCAGCCTTCACCTCCTCAAGCAATGAAATAGGCGAAAAGGATGCCGAAGAAGAGGAGGGAAACTATCATGCCTATCATGAAGCCTCTCACCATGCCGTTGTAGAAGCCTGCGGAAAACCTGTTTTCTATGCCTGCTAGAAGCACTCTGGTTTTAATGTCGCTGATGAGGGCTTCGACTAGCGCAGCCTCAGCCGGATAGACCTCTTTAACCACTCTAACCTTTTCATTCTTCAACTCAGCCAAACCCCACAAACAACATTAAGGAAAGTAAGCCTACCGCCAGCAGGAAGCCCACAATAATGCCCCTAAGCCTGGTGGTTTCAACACCCACCGTAAGCCTGCGCTCCCTGCTTAAAAGCATGGTTTTAAACTCTATGTCTTCCACCAGCCTGTCCGCCACCTTAAGGGCTGGAGGAAGAGAAACCATTAACGGTATTCGGAGGGCGGCGGCAGCTTCCTCCTCCTTCTCGGCAAGCTTAATAATCATGGGAGGCTCAGGGTAGGCACCAGGATCCTGGGCGGCAAGCTCCTTAATCTTGGCGGCAACCTGCCCTGCATCCTCCACATTTATCATGTCTACGAATTGAACCTGCTTCCTAAATCTTTCCACAGCCTCTATAGGTAAAGCTTCTAGGTAGGGTATAGCTCCTGGAGCCTGCTTTATCCGCTTACTGTCAGGGTCGACGCCGCCCTCATAGAGAGCCTTAAAGCTTCCGCCTGTAACGTGCCCAGCTACTTCGGTTCCGCATATTATTAGGAAGCGAATGTTCGGGTTTGAAATAACGTTTAAAACGACCTTCTCTATGCCTACGTTTTCCGTTTTACATTCGCCCACTATGGCTACACCTGGCTCCTTGATAAGCTCCTTAACCAGGCCTGCCGAAGCCAGGGTAACCACGGCTACAGGCGCCTTAGGGTCGCCAACCATAAAGTCTCCTGAAACTATAGGCCACTCTGAAACTTCAACCTTCCTGGATTTCTCACCTTCAGCCTTCTCGCCCAACCTTATCCACCCAACAGCATCTTTAACAGTTCAGGCTTAGCCAAGCTCAGGTAAACCAGGATGAAGAGGGTGAAGGTTAAGCATCCCAGCAGAAATCCCAGGGTGAAGTTGGAGAGGAAGCCTGCCACCCGGTAAACTCCAGCCCTGTTAGGCCTTGAAAACATGGGTTGGGTTGAAGGATTGAGGCTGGCCATAAGCTCGTCAGCTAGCTTCTCCAGCCTCCCAACCCTCTGCCTTAAAGGCTCCAAATCCATGGATACAATGTCCGGCCTAGACTTTCCAACCTGGAAGGTGAAGCTGTCTAAAAT
>QMYF01000151.1 GCA_003662515.1 Candidatus Hecatellales archaeon
AGTATATGCCCATCATTAAGATCGATTCGAAACGCTGTGATGGTTGTGGCGCCTGCGTGGAAGCCTGCCCTAAAAACGTTCTCAAACTGGAAGATGGAAAGCTGAAGGTTGCCAGCCTTCTCGACTGTAACCTCTGTATGGAATGTGTTAAGGTTTGCCCTCTTAACCCAGCCCCATTAACGGTTGAAGGAGACAAAACCACTTTCATCTTCCTCGTCGAGTCCACGGGCTGCTTACCTGTCTCCACGATAATTTTGGAGGCCTCTAAAGTTTTAGAGAAGAAGGCTTCCAAGCTGAAGGAGCTTGTTAAGGCTGTAGGCGTGGTTGGAAGATGAGCGGGACGGTTAACCCTGAAAGGCTGAGAACCATAAAGTTGCTTAAGAAGCTTGCTAGAAAGCATGAGGCTAAAATATGGTGGAGGCTTGCCGAGTTTCTTGAGAAGCCTAAACGGCGCAGGGTGGCTGTAAACGTGAGCAGGATGAACAGGTAAACCAAGCCTGGCGATGTGGCCGTGATACCCGGGAAAGCTTTAGGGGCAGGCATCATAGACCATCCTGTAACCGTGGCGGCCTTCAACTTCTCAGAGAAGGCGAAGAGGAAGATTGAGGCTGCTGGAGGGAAATGTTTAACCATAGAGGAGCTGGCGGAGGCTAACCCTAAAGGGAGTAATGTTAAAATTTTAGGGTGAGCTGGCAGATGGTTGGAAACGATGTTCACGTGGTTGATGCTAGTGGGCTGATAGCTGGGAGGCTGGCAAGCCTAGTGGCTAAAAGGCTTCTCAGAGGAGAGTCAATAGTGATTGTTAACGCTGAGAAGGCTGTTCTCTCAGGGAAGAAGCACAGCCGCGTTAGGGAGATAAAAGAGTTTTTGGAGGTTGTTGGGAGGGCTAACCCTATTCGCGGTCCTGTTCACCCCAAGAGGCCTGACACTTTCCTAAGGGAAATCGTTCGGGGGATGCTTCCCAGGGATAGGCCTCGCGGCCGGGAAGCCTACCGGAGGCTTAAAGTTTACATTGGTGTTCCAAAGGAGTTTGAAGGCAGACCGTTTGAAACTTTCCCCGAAGCCTCATCGGAAAAGTTAAGGCGTGGATACGTTACTTTAGGTGAGGTTTGCAAGGAGCTTGGCTGGAGGCCGAGGGGTGTAGGTTGACAAAGAAGCTTCCTATAATCACCATAGGGAAGCGGAAGACGGCTATTGCTAGGGCCGTTATAAGTCCAGGTTCAGGCATGGTTAGAATAAATAAGATTCCCCTTGAAATTTACCAGCCTGAGCTAGCCCGCATGAAAATTATGGAGCCTTTACTGTTGGCAGGCGACCTGTGGAAGCAGGTGGACATAGACGTTAAGGTGAAGGGTGGAGGCGTAATGGGGCAGGCTGAAGCCGCTAGAATGAGCATTGCCCGAGGCTTGCTCCGCTGGTTTAAGAGCAGCAGGCTTAAGAAGATATTCCTCTCCTATGACCGCTCCATGCTTGTTGGAGATCCACGCAGGAAGGAAATGAAGAAGTTTGGAGGACCCGGCGCGAGAAGGAGAAGACAGAAATCTTACAGGTAAGCTTTCCCTTTCTCAGGTTTTCTTCGCCACCATGATGCTGGCCGCCTTAATTAAGGCCTCCACCTCGTCTCCCTCCTTTAACGAGAGGTCTTCCACAGCCTCCCTGGTTAGGACTGCCTTGAGAAAGGAGGGTTTATCCAGCCTTATTTTAACCTCAGCCAGCAAGCCTTCAACCTTAAGCTCTACAATCCTCCCCCTAAGCCTGTTCCTAACGCTGAGCTTAAAGTCTTCCACCCCCCGGTAGAGGGAGTCCTCTAGAGCCTCAGCCAGGCGGCTTTTAACCCTGTAAAATTGGGCTAAAATCTTTTTCCCTGTTTCCGTGAGCTTCGCTCCTCCCCCATCTTTCCCCCCTCTCCTAGTTTCGACCACCGGTTCTCCAAGGCTTCGCTCAATAGCCTCAACATAGTTCCAAATGTACTTGTAAGACATTCCTAAATGTTTTGAGGCTAGGCTTATGGAGCCAAACCGGTCTATTGCTTCAAGGATGGCTGCGCCCCCCTCGCCTAGCAGATGCTTCCCATCCTTCTCCATCCAAACTTTAAAGCTGAGGTTTTCCCTTTTCCTTCCCATTGCTGGAGTCCTCAATGAAGGTATAGTTGCCTGCCCAGCCTTTAAGGTTAAGGAGGGGGAACCGGAAAAACGTATATAGGATTTATGGTTTAACCGGGGTGAGGAGAGAAAGGTTGGCTTTAATGGTTCCCATCCGCTGTTTCACTTGCGGGGCGGTTATAGGGGACAAATGGGAAGAATTTAAACGTAGGGTTAAAAGTGGGGAGGAGCCTGGAAAAGTTTTAGACGATTTGGGTGTGAAACGTTACTGCTGCAGGCGGATGCTTCTTTCCCATGTGGAGCTCATAGACGCCGTCCTTGAATACTCTAAACTTTTCTCCGGGGAGTCTGAGTGAGGAAGCCTTAATACAGGCTTCCCATAGAGGTTTTTCTGGGGGAAGAAGCTTTTGACTTCAAATTTAACCCTAATTCAGGATGTTAAAGCTCTAAAGGTTTTCAACAGCCGGGGAGAGGAAACCATCGAGGTTATGGTTAAAACTTTTGGAGGGTTAGGTGTCGCCCTAGCCCCTGCAGGGAAAAGCCGAGGCAAATTTGAAGTTGAATATTACCCGTCGGGAGGTGTGGAGGAGTCCGTCGAGAAAATTGAAAGCATTGTTAAGCCTAGGCTTCTGGGCGAGGACGCGGCTGACCAGGAACGGATAGACAGGCTTCTCCACGTGGAGAAGCCTGTCTATCCGTTCCTGGTCAGCCGCGTCCTCGCCCAGAAGCCTAGGCTTAA
>QMYF01000152.1 GCA_003662515.1 Candidatus Hecatellales archaeon
TCATAGGGCCTTTCCCAATAGTTTTCGGCTCCGACGCTAAAATTGCTCGAGCCCTGATTTACTTGGCTATAGCCCTCATCACTATAATGATTGCATGGTTTATTGTGGGTTCCCTAGCCTTAAGCTTTAAGCCTCCGGAGGCTGGCTGGCAGTGGTGAGCCGATGCGAAATCTGCGGTCGAAACGAAGCCCTATATGTCTGTAGGAATTGCTCGAGAAGGGTTTGCGAAGAATGCTTTAACCCTGAGACGTGGCTCTGCAGAGAGTGTTTAGCCAGTCTTCAGTCCGTGGCTGAGGCTGAGCCAGCGCCAACCAGTTTAAGTCTGCTTCCAAAACTCATGTTCTTAGGCTTCCTCCTGATAGTTGTTGGAATGCTCCTTATGGCCTTCTCAGCCTTCACCCTTCCGCCTGGTGGAAACCCTAAAGGCTTCATCTTCATACTTTCCTTTCCATTCTTCTTCGGCTTTGGCTATGGCAGTGAGGCAATACCAGTAGCCCCCGTGTTCGCCTCCGTTTTCTTGGCTCTCGTCCTAGCAGGCTTCATCCTGCTCATCTACCATTTCCTCAAGCCTTAGCCAGAATGATTGAGGCTATGGCTGCGAGGACTGCGCCATAGATGAAGGTTGAGGTTGAGCCTAGGACTTCCCAAAGGATTCCAGCCACCATGTTCGATGGCAGAGCAGCTAACCCTATGGCTGTATGTAGGGTTCCAAGAGCTGTTCCCCTTATTTCGCTTGGTGAAAGCTCCGCAGTGTAGGCTCTAATGTTTCCTTCAAGCAGGGCGTAAACCAAGCCGTAAAGGGCGAAAAACAGGATATATAGTGTGAAAAGCTTAGAGGCTGCGAAGCATAGGCATATAGTTGCGAACAGGACATAGCCGACAATTATCACCTTTCTTTTTCCAATCTTGTCGGAGAGCATTCCAGCTGGGAAGGCGAAAACAGCATAAACAATGTTGAAGAGCACATAGAGGAGAATTGGGAAGGCTATAGCTTCGACGCCTAAGCCTCCAACAGCTTCCCTAGCCCTTAGAATGAAGAACATATAACTGAATTCCGCTAGAGCGAAAAGTGTAGCAGCTAGGATGAATAGTTTAAGCTTTCTCGGTAGGCCTTTAAGGCTAAGCCTTAACCCAACTCTGAGGCTTCTACTTCTGCCAGCCGAAACCTCTCTAACTCTTAGAAGCGGTATTAGAGCTAGGAAGGCAACAATGGCTGCGACTAGGAGGATAGCACGCAGACTCCAGCCCCAAACCCAAACTAGGAGGAAGGCTAGGAGGGAGCCCAAAACTGCTCCCGCAGTATCCATGGCTCGGTGAAAGCCAAACCCTCTACCTATAACCTCACCTTTAAGGGAGTCAGCTATTAGGGCGTCTCTAGGGGCTGTTCGAATCCCCTTTCCAACCCTCTCGATAGGTCTGAGCAGTAGTAGGTGTAGCCAGTGAGTTGAGAGTGGAAAGAAGATTTTAGCCACAGCCGAAGAAGCGTAGCCTGCGAAAACGTAGGGGAGCCTCCGCCCGGTTTTATCCGACCAGTAGCCTGCGAAAACCTTTAGGATGCTTGAGATGCTGTCTCCGAAGCCTGCTATAAGTCCTATGGCTATTCCAGCCCCACCAAGGCTGTAGATGAATAAGGGGAGAATAGGCATAATCATTTCGCTACTAACATCTGTGAGGAAGCTGACCAGGCCTAGGAAAAACACGTTTAAGCCTACGCCTAGGAAGGAATCCCTAAACTTCAAACTTCCCTTATTCTCCAGCTAAAAATCCTCCCTAACAGGTAAGGGCTGAACCCTAAGAGGTTAAGTTAAAATGTTGAAGCCTAAGCAAAGATAAATATTTTTCTCGGCGATTATCCTCTTCTGCCCTAATTGTTTAATTATACCATGATTTTCTATCGTTGACATAAGACGAGAGTTTTCATAGGATCCAAAAATTTCCATTAGCTCTCTTTAAGAGTCTTATGATGAAAAGCTATTTGCCAACAAAGATCTCAAAAATCGGATTAAAGAATTTATTGATTCCTCAGAGGAGAGTTTAAAACTTTTACTTAAAGCTTATGCTTTCTTCTATGGTTCCTTCTCCGGTGATAATTAGCATGTCTACTCCGTCTCCGCTCTGCACATCTCTGATAATGGCGGCCTTAATACTTCGGATAACCAAATTTTTAGCCTCCTCAATGTTCATGTCTTCTCTGTATTCCGATTCTAGGACGCCTGTAGCTATTTCGGCTCCAGAACCTACACAGGCAAACTTATCTTGGATAACCGAGCCGAGAGGGTCTAAAACGTAGATTCGCGGGCCCTCACCGTCTACTCCGCCAATAATGGTCTGAGTTAGAAACGGGGAAGACCTATTCTTGAAGAGGAGATACGCGATAAGTTTGGCTACGGCGTTCACGGAGGCAGGCCTACGGCTTTCCAGCGAGTAAAGGTATATTTGAGTTGCAGCTTCCTTAGCGAGAACCTGCATGTCGGCCATAAGGCCTGCGCAGGCTGCCCCCACGTTGTCCGTTATCTTGAAAACTTTTTTCCCTGTCTTGCTTAAGACGAGGTAGCCGTAGGCAACCCTCTTCTCCGAAGCTAGGATTACGCCATCCTTGCACACCACGCCTATGGTGGTGGCGCCCGGAAGCATTGTAGGTTGGGCCAAACTCCTCACCGCGAAAACGTTCACCAATTAAACTACTATTTTTAAGGTCTTTTAAAAGTCTTTATTTTTGCATATTTCTTTATTTTCATATTGGACGATTTTTCTGACTGTGAGTTTTAGGTCGTCTTTGGTTGAGGATCTGTAGGGCTGAGCATTAGTCTAGGCA
>QMYF01000153.1 GCA_003662515.1 Candidatus Hecatellales archaeon
ACCACCAGGTTTGTGGAGTCTATTACGGGTGTTGAAGCGTAGCCTGCAGGCCTAAAAGCGTTGCCTGTGCTTTCAACGTTTTCTCTTCCCGCTCGGTAGGAATCGTAAAGGTAGCCTTTCAAAACACCCTTTTCTATGAGGGGTGTTCGCTGGGAAGGTGAGCCTTCATCGTCGAAGCCGCAGGTTTGAAAGCCCCCCTCAAGGAGGCCGTCATCCACAAGGGTGAAAATTTTCGAGGCTACAGGCTGGCCTATTCGCCCTTTCAAAGGCGAACGGTTCCGCTGAACGTTGTCGGCTTGAAGGGCTGGAACAAGCGTGTAGGCGAGAAGGCTCTGGAGGGCATGCTGGCCGAAAACTATCGGGTAGCTTCCGCCTTCAGCTTTCCCAGCCTTAAGGGCGGAGAGAGCAAGCCTGGCAGCCTCTTCTCCAACCCACTCAGCCCTCAAGTTTAGGCTTCTGGAAAGGTCGGATTCGAAGCAGCTGGGGGTGGTTTCCCCAGCTTCACGGGCTAAAGCCTCAAGGAAGCAGCTGGCCCATGTAGCCTCCTCCCCAGCCTCCACCCCCAAACTGTTCACAACAAACCTTTCCTCGAAGGTTAGGGAAACACCTCCATCCGAAGCGATAACCCTGCCATCCAACTTTAAGGCTGCCTCCAACATTTCCCCGGCAAGCCTGGCAGCCTCCTCAACGCTGGCGGAGGCAACCTCACCGTGAAGGATGCCTGAAGGCTTGGGGTGAGGCTTCTTTGAGGGAAATCCTTTCCAGCCTTCTAGGGGCTGGGAAACCTTGGCCAGCTTTATGGCTTTCCCAACGGCTTCCTCCAGCCTTTCGCTGGTGGGCATGCTTAAGTAGGCGAAGCCTATCCGGCCTTTAAGGGAAACCCTCAAGCCTAAACCTGTTTCCCAGAGGGTTTTAGCCTTAACCAGCTGACCGTTCTCTATGGAGACAGATACAACCTTCGCACGGTCGAGGAAGGCTTCAGCCTCCTCGGCTCCCAGCCTTTCAGCCAGCCTAACCGCGTTTAACGCTAGGGTTTGAAGGTTTTCCCCAGCCATCTTTCAGCTTCTCCCCCCAATTCTTAAGGCTTTAACCCGGATGCTTGGGCCTCCATCGCTGACGAAGGCTGTCTGCCCCTTACCGCAGCGTCCAGGCCAAAGCTCGAAATCTCTGCCTGCAGCCTCCACACCCATTAAGGTTTCAAGCGTGTTTCCGGCAATAGAAAGGTTGCGAACCGGACGGCCAATCTCCCCGTTAACGATTTCATAGGCTTCCTGAACTCCCACCTGGAAGGTTCCATCCATGTTGGCTTGACCTCCCCTCAAAACCTTAAGGTAATAGCCAAACTTTACGGGTTCAAACAGCTCCTCCAAGCTGTGGTCTCCAGCCGCCAGGAAAGTATTCCTCATCCTCACCAGCGGAGCATGGCGGAAGCTTTCAGCCCTCGCGTTCCCCGTGGGTTCAACGTTCATCTTGGCGGCGGTCTCCCGGCTTTGGAGGAAGCCTTCCACCACGCCCTCCCTCAGAATGGTAACCCTCCGCGCCTTTACGCCCTCATCGTCGTAGAGGAGGCTTCCAAAGGCTCCTTCAATCCCCCCATCATCGTAGAGGGTTACCTGGGAGGAGGCCACCCTACGCCCCTTATACTGGAGCAGGATGGAGCCTGAAAGCGCTAGGTCGGCTTCGGCTAGGTGGCCTAAAGCCTCATGGGCGAAAACCCCGACAACGCTGGGCCCCAGAACCGCAGGGTAAACGCCGGCTTTAGGCTGAACAGCCTTCAGCTGGCCTCTAACCCTAGACACAAGCCTCCCAGCCAAGCCTTCAAGCCTTCCACCGTTAAAGTATTCGAGGCCTCGGGTGGCTCCCGCCTCCTCGCTGGCCGAAGCATAAACGCCGGATTCGAAGGCTGAAACGTTGGCTCGAAGCCAAACATAAGTTTTAAGCTGGAGGATTAGGGCGCCCTCACTGCTCGCGAAGCAGCTGTCCACGGTTAGGTCGAAATATTCAACAGTGCTGCTCTTAATCCTTTCATCCGCCTCCATAAGCCTACGGTTTAACCCTTGAACCATGCCTGCCTTCTCTTCCACGGAAACCTTTAACGGCTCCCTATTCACCCTCCAGGCTGCCTTAACCCTTTCAGCCTTAACCTCAGCCAGCCTGACAGGATCTTTAACCTTGAAGCTGGCAGCCCTAGCCAGCTTAAAGGCTGCCTCCACAGCCTCCAAAACGCCTTCCAAGTCAAGCCTTGTGGTGGAGGCGTAGCCCCAGGCTCCTCCAGCCAGAACCCTTACCCCAACACCGGCGGTGAAGCCCTCCCTTGCCGTTTCAATTTTCCCCTCTCTCGCGGTAATCGAGGTTCTCCAAGCCTTCTCGCCTCTAGCTTCCACATGGGAGGCTCCAAGCTGCCTGCCATGGTTTACGGCTTTTTCAAGCAGGTCTTCCAAGCCTTCACGCCCCAGCCTGATGGAAGCCAAATATTTAGGGGAACCCTCCCAAGGAAAAGCTTTTGTCTACCCCTGGGAAGACTTAACCCGGAAAGGGCTTGAAGGGTTGGATGAAGGTAAACCATCCATACGTGGCTTCGGTTAAACGGGTTAAAACCGGGTATTGGCTTCCAGGAACAGACTTCACCCTTCAAGCCGTTAAAGCCCTTAAGGGCATCCTTCAAACGGGAGACGTCTTAGCGGTTTCAGAGAAGGCTCTCGCCGTAGCTTCAGGCTTAATTTTCGACGAGTCCAAGGTTGAGCCCGGGTTTGCCGCCAGGGTTCTGGCAGGCTTCTGGATGCGGAAGGTTTGGG
>QMYF01000154.1 GCA_003662515.1 Candidatus Hecatellales archaeon
CCTTCTCTAGGTCTTCTCGGCTAATGACTCCCCGCTTCAGCATCTCCTCTGTTTTCGCGTGGAAGTCTTCCGGCGAATTTACGAGGAAGTAGCCTTTCCCGCCTCTGGCGCCTGGAAACTTCACAACGGTGAGCCTGTCAATTTCCTCAGGGTTTCTGAAGACTTTGGGCAGGGTTAACCCCGCCTTCCTAAGCCATTCATCCTGTTTTTCCCGGCTGGTTTCCCAGGCTAGAAGCTGCCTGTTCCCGAAGAGGGGAACCTTAAGCTCCTCTACAAGCTCCTCCGAGCTAATGTAGGCGTTGAAGGAGCCGTGGGGAATCAGAATGGTGTTGAGTTTTCTAAGCTTCTCCTGAACCTCTCCGTTCAGAAGGTCGCTGAACTTCTCCACGAAAATATAGTTGTCGGCTAGCTTGAAGCGTTCATAGATTATGGCGTCCTGCTCCCTGCAGATGCAAACGGTTTCAAAGCCTTCATCCCTGGCGCCCTTAAAAATGTTTAGGGCTGAGTGGGAGCCGATGGTTCCAATTCTTATTTCGCTTAGCCGATAGTCTTCCAGGATTTCGGAGATTCCACCGGTCATGTCACTATCTCCTTAAGCCTATTTTCTTCAGCCGCCCTTTTAACTTCCATGGCAACTCTTCTGCCGGGGCCAACCTCGAAGCCATACTTATATTTCATGTAGGGGGAGGTGGGCTCAACGCAGGGGCAGCCTGGAATCCTCGGGCTGACATCAAACACGTAGAACTCCAAGTCTTTGGTTATGGCTCCCTGAAGGGCGAAGAGGCCGATGATGCCTGGAGGATACTCCCTCTTGCAAACCTCAACAAACTTTTCTCCAGCCTCAAAAATCTTCTCAAGCTGGGATTCGCGGAGGGTAGCCCCCATATGGCCTATCTCAATGTTTTGGACGGGAATGTTTATTTCCAGCTGTTCGCTGGCGGGGAGGCTTAGAACCCCGTCAAGGTTTGTTTGAATCCGCCTGTCGAAGCCCAGGAGCTCCAGCTCGCCGGTTAGAGGAGACCAGAAAAAGTTTGCGTTAAACTTCGCCCCCACCACGTATTCCTCTATGGTGGCCTTTTCTAGGTCCTCCTCGTCAATGATGCCCTTCCTAATCCGCTCTTCAGCCTTAGCCTTAAACTCTTCGGGTGAGGAAGCGTAGAAGAAGGCTCTTTCAATCTTCCTCCGCTTCTCCGGAACCTTAACTA
Source organism: Candidatus Hecatellales archaeon (assembly GCA_003662515.1). Lineage (GTDB taxonomy): Archaea > Thermoproteota > Bathyarchaeia > Hecatellales > Hecatellaceae > B25. The sequence goes on from QMYF01000154.1 coordinate 1,206, forward strand.
TCACCAGCCTGTCAATTTCCTCGGGAGAGCTGAAAACTTTAGGCGTTGGGATTCCGGCTTTCCTTAGGAGGTAGTACTGGTTTCGAGGGGCGTTTCGCTCCTCACACCGGAGCATGAACCGGTTGCCCATAAGGGGGACCTGAAACTCCCTCTCAATGCTATCGTAGCCCACATACACGGAGAAAGACCTGTTGGGAACAAAAATGGTGTTAAGCTCTCTCAGTTTTTCCTGGTTCTCCGGGAGAACCATGTCTTTAAACCTGTCCAAGATGAGAAAGTGGTCGAAAAGGTTCCTGTAATATTTGGTGTAGGTTTTTTCTCGGCCTTTCTGGCAGACCACCACAACCTCAAAGCCTTCCTGCTTGGCGCCGTAGCCTATCTCCAGGGCGGAGTGAGAGCCTAAAACGCCTATTCTAAGCTTCCCGCGGTCATAGCGGCTTACAATTTCCCTTATAAGGGAGAGATCCAACCAGCAGCCAGCCTCCGCTCATCCAACAATAAACTTCACCCACAATAAAAAACGTTAATTCCATGGAGGCTTCTCCTAACGGTTTTAGGGGGAACCTTTGGAGAAGCCGACTCCAGACCTTTACCTGGACACCATAAACCTTTCAAAATATTTGCCAGGTGAAGACTGCCGGCTCTGCGGTGAACCCACCTGCGAAAGCTTCAGTAGAAAAGTTAAGGCTGGAAGGGGAAGCTTAGACGAATGTCCACGTTTGGAGGAAAGGCTTAAAAAGGCTTTAAGGCTGATAGTTGAGGCAGACAAGGTTTTACCTTCGATTCCCCTCTGCCAGACCACGATAGGCGTGAAGCCGGGTCTTTCCCTTTTTGGAGGCCCGGACAGCCGTTCTCCCGTGCTGGTTACGGGAAACTTTCTGTATACTCAGATGGTGGTGGAGGCTGTTCTCGCCATAGCCGGAATGGACTGCTACCTTCTAACCATAGACACGGAAGGGTACTCCGTAGACATGGCTGTGACCCTAGGCCTCTTCACCGGTGAAAAAGTAAAGGAAGCCTTGGAAAGAGAGAGAATGGAGGCGAAGGTTAACCATGGAACGCTGGTAATCCCCGGACTCGCCGGGGAAAACAAGGAGGAAATCGAGGAGAAAACCGGCTGGAAAACAATAGTAGGCCCAGTATGTATCCTAGAGGCGCCAGCCTTCCTAACGGTAAACTGGCCTCAAAAATGATAGGATGTTGGTCCCGCGGGCAGGATTTGAACCTGCGACCAATCGGTTTCTGCTGTTGCCTGGAAGGCTGGGTGGGCCCGCCTTTGAGGCGAGCTCTACAGCCGACCGCTCTTCCAGGCTGAGCTACCGCGGGACAAACTAGCTCTTTCCAACCGGCAATATTAATTTTATTCCGGGTAGGGTGGCGGCTGAGCCTCCTCCACGCGGACTTCCAGCCTATTATTCCTTCTTTCAACGTAAAGGTTTTTCCGCCATTGGGTTTCTCTTCGGGGTGGTCTGCTCGGTAGTGGGCTCCCCTGCTTTCCTCCCTGTGGAGAGCTGCCAAGCTTATTTCAGCCCTCTCGTTTATCGGGATTCCGCCCATGGTGAAATGGGCTGCTGCCCTAAGGC
>QMYF01000155.1 GCA_003662515.1 Candidatus Hecatellales archaeon
ATGTCTTAAGCCTATACACTGGGAAGGGGTAGCCGAATACGTAGACGAAGTCTACTTCCGGGACTACGACCAAGCCTGAGCGAGGCACTCGCTTAACGACGACATTCACGAAGCTGAGCGCTAGTGACGCCGCAAACATCGAGGAGGTGAGCAGGAGGCTTTGCTCAAGGCTAAGGCCAAGGGGTCCAAAGGCTAATGTCATTAGTCCAGGTATCCAAATCCATGCAAAAGGGAATAATAAAGCGAGGAAAGTAAAGAAAAGCAATATTAAGGGATGGGAAGGTAAGCTCAGTATGACTCGATTGGACAAACTAAACTATTCCCCCTTATCACCGCTCTAAAGTCTTCTCGGCTTCTAATAAGCTCACCAAAAGTCTTCAAGATTTAAGAAAAATGTTTAAACCTTTTAGGTTTTCGACAAGTTTAAGTCTCTAACCTATCATACCCTTATGCCTAAAGGGGTCAATGTCATGGTTTTAGAACAGGTTGAAATCGTCGAAAGAAACGGGTTAAAAGTGGTTGTGAAACGCTTCTCCGACATCCAAGGACTCAAATGGATAGGCCTAATTCCCTTCAAATCTTTCTATCCCTTCACTTTTTCAGCTGCCGGGAGGCTTGAAAGAGAGTACAACTTTTTAACTCAGCCCCACAGCCAAATTAAAACGCCGAAGATTTACCGGGTAGACTGGGAAAGAAAGATTTTGGAGAGAGGATACGTTGAAGGTGTGAAACTTTCCGATATAGATGTTTTGGAAGCCGCTGAAAAGCTTGCTAAAATTTTGGCGAGCCTCCATCGGGAGGGGTGGTGTCTCGGAGATCCTAAACCGTCTAACTTCATCATAAGTAATGGTCAAATCTACATTATTGATTGTGAGCAGGCTGTGAAGACGCAAAATGAGACTTACAGGATTTGGGATCTGGTTTCTTCCTTCTTCTTGCTTAGGCTTTATAAGCCTCTGGAAGCTTTTAAGGGGGACTGGAGACTTCAAATGTTTCATATCTTTTCTGACAATTATCTTAAGGCGGGAGGTAGTAGCAAGCTATTAGAGCAATATTACAAAATGTTAAGGGATTTTCTAAAATAGCGTAGCTTTCTGTTATAAGTTGTTGACTTCCTCCATTAGCTCCGCTATCTTATCCTTATTGCGGGATTTGAACCGCCTGTTGGACGGCTTCGTTACGAAAAGATTAGGTCCCATTCTAACAGTAAACGACCTCTGCGTGGGCATAATGGCTGTGGGGTCAGCCAAGTTATTAAACCACTAATATTGGAGCTGTATATCTTCCCTTGACTTAACATCATGTTGAAGCAACATGAGAAGAAATACCTGCTGATCGTTGTAGGAAGAGGGAAATCCGGCTTTTAACAGCACCATCGAAATAATAAAGACTCATAACCTTAACAGAATCATTAAAATTTATGACATGCAACCTTACGGAAGAACTTCTCGCCTTCCATATTTACCTCTCCAACACAGAAATCCCCGAACCCACCGTCCCGTTCAAACTTAAATTCACCATACACAACATAACCGAAATTCCATCATTAATCAACGGAATCAACCTCAAACGACGAGAACCCACACTAATCACCTTCGATACCTGAGTATCAACCCAGGAATTAAAACAGGGACACTTATTCTCCCCCACCCCACCATTTAAGGCAGGCTGTTCCAGTAGATTTCTATGCTTTGCACGGTTTCTGAAGGCTCGTAGATGGTGGGGCCTAGTTCTTGGCTTAGCTTTTCGATGTTTTCAGCCCAGCTGGTGAGCTGTTCGTAGGTTAGGTTTCCCTCGCCCCTATTGTAGGCTTCCACAGCCCTATTATAGGCTTTCACGGTTTCATGGTAGAAGGCTACCCTCCGCTGGTAGTCCAGATAGTAGCTGTAGGTTAACGGGTATCGGCTGTCCTCCGGATACTCAACGTAGATTAACGGCTTCCAGAACTCGTCCGGCTGGTAAACTGAACAGTCGATGTACCGCCATTTGACGGCTTCGAGGGCGATTACCCCGTAGGGTTTGCCCACCTCGACGTAGGCTATGGCGTCTCCGTTAACCGTGTCCACGTAAACCAGCCCTTTATCCACTGTTTGGAAGGCGTTGATGTTGTGGCCTCCCTCCTTAAAGTTTATATCAACGAAGGCGCAGCGGTAACCCCTAGCCCAAGCATGGTCCCTAAGCATGATCGCGAAGCCCGTGCAGTCGAATTCATGTAGCTTGTAAACCATTTCATTAGTGTCGTCTTGTTTAAGAAACTCTTTCAACTCCTCCCAGGTTGGATCTCTAAGTTTCACCTCTGCCAGCCTAACCGTAACAGTTTTAGGTGGAGCCTTCACGGTTAGGGTGACAGTTAACGTTTCCGTGGCTGTGAAGGTCTCCGTTCTGGTTATAGTGGTTTTCTCGGTTAGGGTGACATATGCAGGCTTCTCTGAAACCTCCGTCCACGTCACGGTTTTCCATAGGGTTACGGTTTCTCTAGAAGCTGTTTGCTCGCCCAGGAGGAATCCTCCGGCAGCGATAAGAACCACCACGAGGGTTAAAGTTAAAATTTGAAGCTTCCTCAAGATTGTTCCTCTTCAATGTTTCCCTGCAGGCTGATTTAAAGGTTCAGCCGGTAGGCCATGAGCAGGTAAACGGTTACATCCCGCTGGTAGTCTCCAAATCTTTCCCTAAGAAACCTTCTCACGGCTTCCGCAGGTTGCAGTTTGCCTCCGAAGAAGTATTTGGAGACGGCTCTTCTAACGCCTAGATCGTCGGCTGGAACCACGTTGAAGCCTAGGG
>QMYF01000156.1 GCA_003662515.1 Candidatus Hecatellales archaeon
CTGGAAGAGCTGGCCAGGCTTCCCTCCAGCACCATCCAGGTTCTAGGAGCCGAGAAGGCTCTCTTCAGGGCTTTGAGGAGAGGAGGCCGGCCTCCGAAACACGGCATAATCTTTCAGCATCCCTTCATCCATCAGGCTCCCCGCTGGCAGAGAGGTAAAATTGCGAGAGCCCTTGCAGGCAAGATTTCCATAGCTGCGAAGGTGGATGTTTTCAGCGGGAACAGGATTGGTGATAGGCTTAAGGCCGACCTAGAGAAGAGGGTGGCCGAGATAAGGGAGAAATATAGGAAGCCTCCTGCTAAGCCTAAACGTAAGGGCAGGAGGAGGTAGCCTCCCCCCATGCCCTTGAAAGTTAAGCCTCATGAAGCCTTCCAAGGCGTTTACTGGGTTTACCTGGAGGATGGAAGCCGGAGGCTCGCCACCCTAAACCTTACCCCTGGAAGAAACGTTTACGGTGAGAGGCTTATCAGGCTGAAGGGGAAGGAATACCGGGTTTGGGATGCCTACCGCAGCAAGCTGGCTGCAGCCATCCTGAAGGGGCTTGAAACCTGGCCTCTAGCCGAAGGCTCCAAGGTCCTCTATTTGGGCGCAGCTACGGGAACCACAGCCAGCCATGTCTCCGACATTGTAGGCGAAAAAGGCAAGGTTTTCTGCGTTGAGTTCTCTGAGAGGGTTATGCGGGAGCTTGTGAGCAACGTCTGCAACTACCGTTCCAACATGATACCCATCATGGCTGACGCCCGCAAGCCTGACGAATACCGTTGGATGGTGGGGAAAGTGGACGTAATATATTGTGATATTGCCCAGCCCGAGCAGGCTAAAGTTCTAGCCGACAACGCTGACCTTTTCCTTAAGCCTGAAGGTTACGGGCTCATCGCCCTCAAGGCGAGAAGCATAGATGTAACCAAGGAGCCTGAAGAAGTTTTCGAAAGGGAGATAGAAGTTTTGAGGGGCAGAGGATTTAACGTTCTCCAGGAAATCGTTTTAGAGCCCTACGATAAGGCTCACGTCATGGTGCTAGTTAGAAGGCAGGGCTGAGGAAGCCTTGTGGCCTAAAAGATACGACCGCTACCTCGCCCACATCAGCAAGCTCATCGAAAAAATTAACGCCCACATGCCTAAAGAAAGGAAAACGCTAGCTGAGCTCCTAGCCGAAGAAGAGCCTTTCGTGGAGGCGGTGGATGGCTCGAAAATTTACTTTAAACGTGGAGACCTGGAAAGGCTGGCTGAAAGGCTTCCCCGCGAACTCCACGGGAAAATCTTTCTCCCAATAGTGGTGGTTAGGAGGCTTGAGCTGGGTAAGGGAATCTACGTGGTTTACGGTGGCGCCCTGGAGAAGAGGCTTGTAGCCGACCTTCTGGGGCTGAGGAAGGCTGAAGGTGAACTTCAACTTTACAGGCCTCAGGTAAGCCTTCTCCTCTCAAAGCTTAAATCCCTCCTAACCATAGGTTTCGAGGCTCCTGAAGACTCCAATTATTAGCTTTCGGAGAGCTTGGGAAACCTTTAAAACGGTTTATGGTGAAACCTCTAGAGCTTGGAAAGGAGGTTTTTCCTGTGTCCCGTAAGGGGTCTACAGGTTTCCAGTCTCCTGCTCCATCCGTCCTAGAGCGTCTAGGCGGAGTTCTAATCGACTCAGAATCCACTTTTAAGGCTATGCTTGAAGGCGGAGTTGGAGTTGGAGGCGCCCTTTTAACGGTGCTAGTCTTCTCCATGGTGGAGGGCTTCACGCTGGGAGCCTCCCTTTCAGGCTTCCTCCACCATTTCGGAGACTTCTTAACCTGGCTGGGCTTCAGCCTTCTAGGAGGCTTCTCCCTAACCTGGCTTAACTGGCTTCTTATCCCCTCCCTAATCGTAGGTTTAACCCTGTTTAACCTCATCTTCTGGACTTTAACCTCCTGGATATCGCACATCGCCGCCAAATACGTTTTCTGCGGAGAAGGCTCCTACGTTCAGCTTCTAACCCTGACTGGCTACGGCTGGACAGCTGTAATGCCCTTCCTGGCAGGGTTAGCCCTAGCTAACCTAACGGAGAGCCTCCTCCTCCTAACAGTTTTAACTTTAACCTCGCTGGCCTGGTTCTTCACGGTTTGGGTTACCGCCGTTAAGGTTGCCTACGGACTGGACATAGGGCGAGCCTTCACCGCCTCCTTCCTCACACCTCTAACCATCTACGTCATCATCCTGTTTGTAGTCTTCAAGATTCCCGGGGTGATGTAAGGTTGAAGGCTTCAAGCTTCCTAGGGGCTATAGTAATCTTCGTGCTTTTCCTCTCGCTAGCTGTCTCCTTCACGGCTATGACCGCTCCTAAACCTATAGGTTCAGAAAACTTCTCCCCGAGAATAACCATGGAATATTCGGCTGAAACTTCCGAGTTTCCAGACGTAGAAAAAGTTAATCTCAACCTTTCCCTGGCCAGCGGGAAGGTGGAAGTTAAGCCTGTAGAGGAGGAAGGGCTTCTCTACCGTCTCATCTTGGAATATAGCCCCTCCATGGAAGCTCCCAAAGTGGATAGGGTAGTTTCCGGAGGCGAAATAACCCTAAACGTCGACCAGCTTTCAGGCTCCGTGGAAGTGCAGATCGCCTCCGCCTGCACCTACAGCCTCCAAGTCCAAATATTGAATGGAACCTTCTCAGCAAGCCTTGACAAAAACGCTAAGGTTGAAAACCTTAAAGTGAACCTTAACTCCGGGGTTGGAAGCCTAAGCCTCCTAACAGGAGCCTCCTTGGAAAATGCAAGCTTGGAGGCAGCCTCAGGA
>QMYF01000157.1 GCA_003662515.1 Candidatus Hecatellales archaeon
ACGTGAAAATCCTAAGCCAGAAAGGAAAGCCCATTAACAGGCCTCTCATGGTGAATGTGCAGGTAGTCTTAGAGAAAGGATACAGCCTAACCAATATTAGGGCTGACGTCAAATCCATCGTCGACGAGGAAGTGGCAAACGCTCCAAAAATAACAGAGCTGATTCTTGGAAGCAAAGAGGAACTCTTCTAAACTCCTTCCTTAACCCTTCTCAAAGCCTCATCTAAGGAAGCTTGAAGCCTGAATTTTCTCCTGAAAAAGTTAACTATGTTTTCTATGTCTCTTCTCAGCAGGCTTTCAGCGTTTGGATGCTCCACGGTGACGTACTGCGGCCAGTCGATGATGAGGATGGAACCTCCGCCTGAAACCAGCACGTTAAATTCACTTAGGTCGGCGTGGATTATGCCTGCTTCACGGTAAGCCAGGGAAACATTTTCAAGAATTCTGTCGAAAACCTTCCCCGGGTGGGGGAGCCCCTTAACCTCGGCTAGAGGCACACCCACAATTCTGTCCATCACTAGGGCATGCCTATTCTGGGCTCGAGGCCTTGTTACAGCTACCCCAAGCGGATGCAACCTTTTCAAGGCTTCAAATTCTCTTCTAGCCGCAACCTTCGACCTTACAAGCCATTGGACCCGGCTTTCCGTATAGGAGCGAACCCTGGCTGTCTGCCTGAAACTTTGCCTTCCCAACCTATGGAATTTTACAGCCACAGTTTCGCCTTCAGGCGTTAAAGCCTCATAGACGTCCGCCTCCTTCCCGACACCTAAAGCTTCCCCCAAAGCTTCTAGAATCCCCGAGGAAACGAAGCTTTGCAAGGCGAGAAAGTCTAAGCCGAAATAGTTTAAGCTGTAGCCTAGGTAAGGGGTGGAATGTCTGCGGGCAAGCCTAAACCTTTCAGCTCTGTCAAGCCAGTAGGCTGCCTCCTCCCTGGGAAGCCTAGTGTAAGCTACCACAAAGTCTACAGGGACGATTTCAAACTTTTCCATGCCAGCCTCCAAGGCTGCCAAAACCTTGAAGTCTCGAGGCTTCAGCTCTCTAAACCTGCTCATAATGTCTTTAAAGGACATGGATGCTTCAGCCCTTTCCTAGTAGGGCTGAACCTCACCTTACATTTAGCCTACGTTTCAGGCAGGCTTCAAGGAAGCCGAGATAGGCGGGGTCAGGTTTCCCAGGCCTACTCTTAAACTCAGGATGGAACTGAACACCCATGTGGAAGGTGTTGCCGGGATACTCGAAAATCTCTATTCTTCTCCCGTCCGGGCTTTTACCCGAGAAAATTAGGCCATGTTTCTCGAGGATATCCCAGTATTTCTGGTTTACCTCGAACCTGTGCCTATGCCTTTGCTTTATCCTTTCACTCTTGTAGAGGCGGTGGGCCATGGTTCCAGGCTTAATTATAACCTCGTGGGCTCCAAGCCTCATGGTTCCCCCAAGCATTTTAAGGTTCCGCTGCTCGGGCATGTAGTCTAAAACTGGATGGGGAGTCTCAGGGTCAACCTCCGTGCTGTTAGCCCTCTCCAGCCCGCAAACGTTTCTGGCAAACTCCACCACAGCCATCTGGAAGCCGAAACATATTCCTAAAAGAGGTATATTATGCTCTCTCGCATATTTGATGGCCAAAATCTTCCCTTCCGCTCCCCGGTGGCCGAACCCTGGCGGAACCAGAAGCCCATCATAAGCGTTCAAAATTTCAAGTTTACCTTGATCCTCCTCGAAAACTTCAGCTTCAATCCAGTCTATTTTGACAGCTGCCCGGAGAACTCCACCGGCATGCTTTAAAGCCTCGTTGATGCTTATGTAGGAGTCAGCCAACTTCGCATATTTACCACAGAAGGCTATTTTAACCTCGTATTGAGGGTTGTCGAAGCCTTCCACAATCTTCATCCACCAGGACCAGTCGGGGTTTCTAGCTGGGAGGGAAAGCCTGCTGCAGATGTAGTCGCCCATACCCTGCCTGTCGAGAAGGATGGGAAGCCCGTAAATATTTTTCACGGTTGGAGAGCAGAAAACGGCTTTCTCTTCCACGTTGGCGAAGAGAGCTATCTTCTTCTGGACTTCAGGCTCAATCATGACAGGGCAGCGGGCAATTACCAGGTCGGGTTGAATACCAATCCTCCTCAGCTCGTTTACGCTATGCTGGAGAGGCTTTGTCTTCTGCTCCTTCGTGGTTTCAAGGATGGGAACCAAAGCGACGTGGACGAAAAGCGTGTTGGCGAAGCCTTCTTCAAGCCTCATCTGTCTTACAGCTTCAAGGAAGGGCAGCCCTTCAATGTCTCCTGTGGTTCCGCCTATTTCAGTTATAACCACGTCTACGCCGGTTTTATCAGCCACCCTTCTAATCCTGCTCTTAATCTCATCGGTAATATGCGGAATTATCTGAACGCATTTCCCGAGGTATTCGCCTTTACGCTCCCTCTCAATAACCGTGCTGTAAACCTGGCCGGTGGTAATATAGTGGTCCTTCGTCATGTTTATGTCAAGGAAGCGCTCATACCAGCCTAGGTCTAGGTCTGTTTCACCGCCATCCTCCGTCACGAAAACTTCTCCATGCATGTAGGGGTTCATGGTTCCAGCGTCAACGTTAACGTAAGGGTCGATTTTGATGGCGGTAACAGAGAAACCTCTAACTTGGAGCATTTTACCTATGGAGGCGGCGGTTACCCCCTTACCTACGCTGGAAAGAACCCCTCCAGTCACGAAGATATACTTGCTCAAGCCTATTAGGCCCGCATAGAATATCTTTAATAGCAC
>QMYF01000158.1 GCA_003662515.1 Candidatus Hecatellales archaeon
CTCAAGATCCGCTCCCGTAGGGGTTCGCAGGTTCAAATCCTGCCCGCCGCACCAGCCTTCCCCCATTTTTTGGGCTTTTTCTGGGGTTTTTTCGCGGTTTTTTCGGTGGTTTTTTGATAGTTTTTTAAGGGCATTTTTTGATTTTTGTTATGTGTTTGAACTTGCGGGTTGGGTTTGGTTTTGCTGGGGCGTAGTGAGGAGCTGGTTTTGGGTGTGTTTAGGCGTTGGCCTGGGAGGGCTTTTAGGGTTAGGGATATTGCGCGTGAGGCTGGTTTGGGGAAGGTTGCAGTCCATTCTGCGCTTTACAGGCTTTGGCGTAGGGGGCTGGTGTTGAGGAGCCGGGAGCCCGTCGTGGAGTTTAAAGGTGAATTCCGCGGCCGGGCTGGGAAAATAGCCAACACGCGGAGCTACTACCTCTACATTGCAGCGCCGGAGGGCTTCGACCCGAAGAAGAAGGGTGAGCTCTGGTTTACGGTGAAGGTTCCCGGGGCACCCCAACGCGTGTGCTTCGTCCCCTACAGGGCGGAATACGTGGACAAGCGTGGGAAAGCCATCAGAGGGCCGAGCAAGGCCAAAAAGATACTTGAATATCTTCAAGCCCACGCGGGCGAAGCCTTCTACTCGAAAGATCTAGCCGAAGCCCTCAGCCTGAAAGCCCGCGACATCATGGCCAACGTGAGAAGATTCGAAAGCAAAAGCCTGGTAATAGTTAGGGGCTACGGTTCAGGCGAAAGGCAGACTCCAAGCCGCCGTACGCCTAAAAGAGGACTGGCTGAGAAGCCTGTTAGAGTTTTACTCCTAGGTAGCGGGTTAAGGTTTCCTCATCTTGGAGGAGCTCTTTAGGCTTCCCCTCATAAACTATCCTGCCGTTATCCATTATGTAGACTTTATGGGCTATTCGGAGGGCCATGGGGGCATTCTGCTCAGCGAGCAGGATGGTAACACCCCTACTGTTAATTGAGGCTATGGTGTCTCCAAGCTTCTCGATTAGGAGGGGCATTAAACCCTCACTTGGCTCATCCATGAGCAGAAGCTTAGGCTCCGTTATAAGGGCTCTCGCTATAGCTAGCATCTGTTGCTCTCCACCGCTCAGGTTTGTGGCAGCACGGTTAAGCTTATCCTTGAGGTGGGGGAAGAGGGTTAGAACGTTTTCCAGCTTCTCCTCCAAGGGGAAGCTTTCACCCCTAACCTTGCTTAGGACTGTCAGGCCCAGTTTCAGGTTCTCCATCACCGTAAGCTTGGGGAAAAGCCTCTTCCCCTGCGGCACGTAGCCCACGCCGTTCCTGAAAATCTTGAAGGCTGGAAGGTTGGTCACATCCCTATCTTTCAGGAATATTCTGCCAGACTTGGGCTTCAGCAGCCCCATAACAGTTTTAATCGTGGTAGTTTTGCCCACGCCGTTCCTCCCGAGCAGGGCTACAATTTCGCCTTCACCAACCTCTAGTGAAACGTCGTGGAGGATGTGGCTTTTACCATAATAAACGTTTACGTTTTCAAGCTTAAGCATGCTCCCCAAGTTCTCACCGCCTCCGTCCCAGGTAAACCTCTTGAACCTTAACGTTTTCGCTTATTTCAACTGGGCTTCCCTCAGCAATCACCTTACCCCTATCCAGAACCGTAATTTTCCTGGCAAGCTTCAGAACCGCATCTATATTATGCTCTATAAGGATTATGGTTTTACTCTTCGAGAGTTCCCTTATGACCTCGGTGAGCTCGGCGAACTCTTTCCGGCTTAGGCCCGCCAGGGGCTCGTCAAGCAGGAGGAGGGAGGGCTCCGTGCTGAGGGCTATGCCGATGTCCAGAAGCTTCTGGTCTCCATGGGAGAGGTTTGACGCCACTTCATCCATTTTATCGTATAGCCCGACCATTTTACATATTTCCTCAACCTTCGCCCTTATGGGTGCTGGGGTTTCAGCCTTAACGAAGGGGTTTCGATGCTTAAACCTCATCTGAGCCCCAATCCAAATATTCTCGAAAACAGTTAGCTCCGGGAAAATGTTGACGAGCTGGAGGGATAGGGCTATACCCTTACGGGTTATCTCATGGCATGGTAGGCCTGTAATATCTTCACCCTTAAAAATCACCTTACCCTCCGTTGGTTTAAGCCTCCCGGATATGAGGTTTAGGAAGGTTGATTTGCCAGCCCCGTTAGGCCCGATTATCGCCCTCAGCTCCCCCTCCTCAAGCTTAAAGTCTACGTGGTCCACGGCGACAAGTCCGCCAAACCTCTTAGTTAGCCCATGCGTTTCAAGTATCACTTTCCCTTGGGCTGTCACCTAGCCCGCCTCCCCGCAAGCCTGCTTTTCACAACCCCAACTATTCCTTTGGTTGAGAATCTGAGGACAAGTATTAGTAGCAGTCCTATAATAATTAGGTAGTGCCTCCAGAAAACTCCAACATAGTAGATTATGGGGTTTATGATTGCCACCCCTATGATTGGGCCTATCAGTGTTCCTGAACCTCCGATTATCGCCCAGACGATAGCCTCCCCTGAAAGTATTATGCTGAAGTAGTCAGCTGAGGCGTACCTAGTCCTAATCGCGTAGAGGGCTCCAGCTAGGCCTGTGAAGAGGGCCGAGATAACGAAGGCTAAAAGCTTATAGCGGAAGACGTTATAGCCTACAAGGCTCGCCCTCTCCTCATTCTCCCTTATGGCTATCAGAATTTTCCCTATGGGTGAGGCGACAAACCTTCTAAGAACCACGTAGGAGGCTACGAAGAAAACCAGTGCAAAATAGTAGTTTAC
>QMYF01000159.1 GCA_003662515.1 Candidatus Hecatellales archaeon
AGGGGAAGAGAAGGAGGAAGAAAAATTATTTCTTGCTTACTTCAGGCTTCCAAACCTTCTCGATGAAGCTTGGAATGGCTGTGGAGTCTCTTGGGCCCACATAAACCTTCCAGTCCTTAAGCATATCCTCGAGTTCTCCGCTGATTCTTGCTGCGTAGCCTGGGATAATCACCGTCTTATGTTTAACCTTCTCAAGGGCTCCAAACTCTTTCATGGCTTCGGCAACCATGTCGGCGGTAAACCTTCTCCCAGCCACCGAAGACTGAAGGCTTATGCCTCCCGTGTCCACGCAGAGAAGCCATCCGCTTCCAGCAGCCTCAACATCGTTTTTGACGAGGAAGTAGGTTAAGGCTGAATTGCAGGTGACGTAGAGCGGAGACATTTCGTCTGGCTCTTTAACCTCGTAGAGGCCTGGGTCAACAGCCAGAGGTACTCTCGGGTCGGTGTAAAGGTTCTGCCTGCAAACCAGCACGGGCAGGAGAACCCACGGGTCCATGCTGTGCATTACGAGGAGGTCGGCGTAGCGGGCCATCAGAACGCAGGAAACATAGGATTCCTGCATTTTCACGTTTGCTTCATCCTCATCCTTGCTTAACGCCCATATGGCTGCGGGAACAGCCATAAGCGGATATCCTATGTCGGCATCATTCTTCTCTATGGCGCTTATCCTAAGCATGGTGAACATGTTAACAGTTTCGCCGAAAGCGTCGCCTACGGGATAGGTTCCAGGGTCTAAGACTAGGTCGTCTAACCCGTAGTTTCTCAGGGAGCGGCAGAGGGACTTCAGCATGGAGAGGTCTCCCGGCGCTGAAACCGTAAGAGGACACTCGTATTTGGAGGCTAGCTTCGCGAACTCCTTCCAGTTTTTCTCGGTGGCAGCGTAGATTAAGGGTTTTTTGGAGCCTACGGTTAGGAGAGCCTCCTCCATAACGTTAGGGTCGAAACTGCAGAGAATCATGGGTAGCGAAGTGTTTTTAGCTATAAGGTCGGCTGTCCTTGCAAACTTTTCAGGATTCCCTGAAACGCAGCGGAGAGCTATCATGTCAAGCTTAAGCTGCATGCCTATCCTTTCGAAAACGAATTCCTCCACTTGTTTAACCCGTTTAATCAGCTCGTCTTCAGCCATCTCGTCGTGAACGTCGATGGCGATGGCTGTGGGATGATACCAGGTTAACTCATGCCTGTAAACACATACTTTCCCGCCTATGGTTACCGCTCTCTCCCCGACGCCTATGGTCACCTCTTTGACGGGTGCCCTCAAAACCTCAAGCATAGCCTTAAGCTTATCCTTATATTTCGGCTCAAAGATTTCAGGACACTGCTCAATAGACACCTGCCGCTCAATAAGCTTCGTAGCGAAAGCCATACAGTTGGCTTCACCACACTTCCCACAGTTGGTGCCGGGAAGATACTTGTAAACGTCCATTGGACGGAGAATCTTAGGCATAACCCTTCCACCTCCTTTAGATTTTCATGGCAACCCAGTTCTCGTAGGGGATTTCCCGCCAGTCCTCTTTCAAGCCATGCTTCGAAAGAATTTCAGCCGCCTTCTTAACTATTTTGGCTGCCAGCGGATGCATCATCATTAGGAGGTCTGCCCCAGCCAGCATGCCCAGGGTTCCCGTAACAGCCTCCCAGATGGGTCCACGGTATTCCCTTGGACCCCACTCGGGAACCTTAGCCCAAGCCTCTCTGGCAGCCCAAGCGTTGGTGGCTGCACAGGAAATGGGTATCTGCATGGACGGGTCTCCCTTAAGGCCTGCCAACCGCATTCTTTCCATCATGCTGAAGGTGTATTCGATTCCGTAGCCTAGGCCTCCCGTGGATGGGTCGGTTATGAGGCTTGTTTTAGGCACACCGTAGTCGAGAAGCTTACTGTTAAGCTCTTTAACCTGGTTGATGTCGAGGAAGGCAAGAGCGATAACATCTAAATTGTTTTCAGCCACAAGTTTGGCTGAGGTTTCCAAGTCCATATCGATGGTTACCGAGGCTAAAACCAGCTTTTCCCCCTTGGCAACCTTGGCTACCTCCTTGAAGACTTCAAGGTCCTTTACAGGGTCTCCGGCGCTGCCCACCAGGAAGGGGTCTGAAATCTTGTCCAGCATTTCGTCTATGAATTTGGCTGCTTCAGGGGCGGGTGTACTGTTGGGCAGAGAGGGGTCGGTGCTTATCAGGTGGAAGGTCACCAAGTCTGCACCATACTCTTTCATGCATTTCTCCGCCCAGGCAGCCCTGTCGTCAAGCACATCCTTATACCATTCCTTGATGGTTTTGGGTAGGGGAGGCAGAATGTCTACGCCGAAAACGTCTAAAGCCACAACAGGCTGCCAGGGGGTTGGCTGCTGGAACCTGTAGAATGGAGGCGCCTTCTCCCCTCCAATTTTGATAACTCGGCTTCGCGTTCCACCCTCCTTGCTGGTGGCTCCAATCTGCACCTCAGCTATCTCGCCAGGGTAAGTTTCCAGGGGAGGCTCATAGGTGAGCCTTTCCAGCTCTAAGGGCTTCTCAACTGCTGGAGGAGCGGCCGGAGTAGGCTGAGGCGCAGCAGCCTGCAAAACTACAGGCAAAATCTCGAAGGTTAACTCTTCAGCCGCTATTTCAACGTCTTCAAGGCTCAGCTCTTTAGCCTTATCCAACAGGGATAAGATTTCAGCTATTCCTATTCCTCTACCTGTCGAAACACCTTCAGACTCCTTCTTCTTTTTCTCTTCACTCAAGCTTTCCCTCCACCCC
>QMYF01000160.1 GCA_003662515.1 Candidatus Hecatellales archaeon
GAGTGAACGCAGGCTGCGTAAACCTCTGAAGCCCCAGCCTCTAAAAGCTTCCTTGCAGCCAGCCTCATAGTTCCTCCACTACTAATTATATCGTCGAAAAGGATCACCTTTCTACCCTCAACCTCCCCCTGCTCAAGCTCCGAGGTGACTTCACCCGTAACCCTGTCTCTCTGCTTAGCAAACCAGCCTAAACCTCCTCCAAGAATTCTTGAAGCCTCCTCAGCAAGCCTGGCAGCCTTCCGGTCTGGAGCGAAAGCTACAGCCCCCTTCAAGCCTTCCCCAGCAAAAAACTCTGCAAGAAGACTTAACGCTGAAAGGTCGAAGCATTCAAGTTCAACCCTTTTCAGGGCTTCGGGACTATGAACATTTACTGTGAGAAGCCTTTTCACCCCTAAGCATTTCAAGGTTTTCAAAACAACCTCTACGCTGACAGGCTCGTAGGGCAGAAAAACTTTGTCCTGCCTCGCATAGGCGAGATATGGAACCACAGCCGTAACCTCGGATGCACCATGCCTCAGAGAAGCGTCGACAAGAAGGAAAAGCTGAAGCAGATGGGAGTCCTGTGGAGGATAAGTGGACTGAATTATGGCTACCTTCTCGCCTTTAACCTCCCTCGCAAGCCTGACGTAGGATTCCCCGTCCGGGAAACGTTTAAAATCCACCTTTACAAGGCTGCAGCCTAGAAGTTCAGCTGTTTTCTCGGCTAAGGTGACCGAGGAGGGACCTGCCACCACCAGCATTCTAACCGCCCAAACCTACCTTTCCCCTTCTAAGGGCTTAAGCCTTTCCAGCCTCCCTTCAAACTTATCTCTAACCTGAAACCTAAATTTTTCCTGGTGGAAAAACCTGTGTGGAAGATTGTTCGGCCTGACGCTTTAGCCGTCCTTCAAGACGAGAAATGCAGACGAAGCCTATCCCGCTACTTCTCAATCCTAGAAGGAAGGAAGCATGCAAAGTTTAGGCTGGCCAAACGGTTAAAGGCCTCCTTCAACGGGAATTCAAGCCTTCAAGACTTGTGGAGGCTTCATGAAAAGCTTACTGAGGAATTTTACAGGCTTGAAGCTAAAGTGGATAAAGGCGAAGTCAGGCTTGAAGGGCTGCCTCTTCCAGAGAAGTCTTATCTCCATCTAAAAGTGGAGCTGGCTAAACGCATTCTCAGGGAATGTCATTTCTGCGAGCGTAAATGCAGAGTTAATAGGGTTAAGGGGGAGAAGGGTTTCTGCCGTTGCGGCGTGGAGACCGAGGTTTCAAGCTATTTTGCCCATCTCGGGGAAGAGCCTGAACTTGTGCCTTCCGGCACCATTTTCACGATGGGATGTAGTATCCGATGTCTTCACTGCCAGAACTGGACGATTTCCCAGTGGTATGAGAAGGGGGAAACCTGCACACCGGAGGATTTAGCGGCCATCGTTGAAAGTTTATGGCGGGAGGGATGTCGAAACGCTAACTTGGTAGGCGGCGACCCTACGCCTTGGCTAGCCCAATGGCTGGAAACCTTCACCCATCTTGACGTGGACATCCCGGTAGTGTGGAACAGCAACGCCTACTACAGTGAGGAGGCAGCCAAACTCCTCGCAGGCTTCGTAGACGTTTACCTGTTAGACTTCAAGTATGGAAGCAACCGGTGCGCTGAAAGGCTTTCCTCAGCTCCAGGCTACGTGGAAACCGCCCAGCGAAACCATCTTTACGCCCTAAAATACGGCGAACTCATCATCCGTGTTCTTGTTCTTCCAGGCCACCTTGAATGCTGCGCCAAACCCATCCTAAAATGGATAGCTGAAAACCTGGGCACCTGGGTTAGAGTCAACATTATGGACCAGTATAGGCCTGAATGGCGCGCCTGGGAAGTCCCGGAGCTCCGCAGAAGGCTTAAACGTTCAGAATTCGAGGAGGTTTTAAACTTCGCCAGGGAACTCGGGTTAACAAACCTATGTTTTTAAGGGAAAAGTTATCTTTCCATGCCTCCCAGGTTTAAAGGGAGGGTTAAAAGTTGCCCATTCTTCCTATAGATTCAGGCCGATATTTAACCCGTGAGATGGCGGCTATCTTCGAGGAGGAAGCCCGCCTCCAATACATGCTGAGAGTAGAAGCCGCCTTGGCTTGGGCTCTAGCCGAGGCAGGTTTAATCCCCAGGTGGGCTGCCGAACAGATCGGGGAGAAAGCTTCAACCCGCTACGTTAAGCTGGAGAGAGTTAAGGAGATTGAAGGGCAGATAGGCCACGACATTATGGCTTTGGTGGAAGCCTTAGCCGAGGTTTGCGGTGAAGCCGGGAAATATGTGCATTATGGGGCTACAAGCTATGATATTGTGGATACGGCTACGGCTCTCCAATTTAAGGATGCCCTTAAAGTTTTAGAGGATAAGCTTAACAGGCTTGAAGAAGTCTTGCTTAAACTTACAGTTAAATATAAAGGGACGATTATGGTGGGGAGAACCCATGGCCAGCACGCCCTCCCCATAACCTTAGGGTTAAAATTCGCCGTATGGCTTAGGGAGGTTTCCCGCCATATTAAAAGGCTGAACCAGTGCAGGGAGAGAGTTCTGGTAGGAAAACTTACGGGAGCAGTTGGAACCCAAGCGGGCTTCGGGCCTGAAGGACTTAGGGTCCAAAGGCTTTTCATGGAGCGGCTGGGCCTCAAACCCGTAGAAGTTTCAACCCAGATTGTTCAGCGGGACCGCCATGCCGAGCTGATATGTCTCCTAGCCCTCATCGCCTCTTCCCTCGAC
>QMYF01000161.1 GCA_003662515.1 Candidatus Hecatellales archaeon
GGCTGTGGCTGAGAAAGGCTTGGAGGGAGTGAAACACTTCAAGATAACGGTTGGGAAGCCTATCAGGCCGATGCTGGCTGAAAGATTAACCTCCGCAGAGGAAATCCTCTCCAAGATAGGCGGCAAATGCATCGCCGAATACAAGTATGACGGGGAGAGGCTTCAAATTCACCTAGCCGAAAACGGGGATGTCATGATTTTCTCGAGGAGGCTGGAGAACATCACCCACCACTATCCCGATGTCTGCGAGCTCGCTCGGAAGCATGTTAAGGCTGAGGAGGCTATCTTGGAGGCTGAGGGGGTGGCTGTTAACCCTGACACGGGAGAAATGCTTCCCTTCCAAGAGCTCATGCACCGCCGGCGGAAATACGGCATAGAGAAGGCTATGGAGCAGTATCCTATAGCCCTCTTCTTCTTCGACCTCCTCTACGTGAACGGGGAAGACTACACCTTGAAGCCTCTCCCCGAAAGGCGGAGCATGCTGGAAAAGCTTATCGAGCCCTCCGAGCGGGTTCAGCTTTCCCAAGCCATCATAACAGACGACCTGGAAGAGTTGGAACGCTTCTTTGAGAAGGCTATTGAGGATGGCTGTGAAGGCTTGGTGGTGAAGTCGATAGGGCCGGACTCGGTTTACCAGGCTGGAGCTCGAGGCTGGCTCTGGATTAAATATAAACGCGACTACAAGTCTGTGCTCACCGACACCGTGGACCTGGTGGCTGTGGGAGCCTTTAAGGGGAGGGGGAAGAGGGCTGGAACCTATGGAGCCCTTCTCATGGCCGCCTACGACAAGAAGGACGACGTTTTCCGGACGGTCTGCAAGGTGGGAACAGGCTTCACCGACGAGGATTTAGCTAAGCTTCCCGAACTCTTCAAAGACTACGTTATTCCCCATAGGCATGCCAGGGTTGACAGTCAGCTTGAGGCTGATGTCTGGTTTGTTCCAGCCATAGTTTTGGAGATTGTGGGGGCGGAAATCACTTTAAGCCCTGTTCACACCTGCGCTAAGGATAGGATTAGGGCTGGAAGCGGCTTAGCCATAAGGTTTCCAAGGTTCACCGGACGCTACAGGACGGATAAGGCTCCAGAAGACGCCACCACCGTAGACGAAATCGTGGAGATGTATCTGAGGCAGCTGAAGAAGATTGAGGTGGAAGCCTAGCTGAGCCCTCCGGGAAGGTTCAGGTGAGAGCTTGGCAGGCAACATCACGGCAGCCCTAGCCAACATTGTGAGGGCTGTGGGGTTAACCCTTTACCTTCCGGCGGCCGTCGCCTACCTCTATGGTGAAACCTCCCAATTCTACTTTTTCCTGGTTTACGCTTCACTGGTGCTGGTGGCAGGCTCCCTCCTCTACTACCGGAGGAAAATCGGGGAAATAATGCTTACCGAAGCCTTCGTGGTTTCCGCTGGAGGCTGGCTCATCGTCTCCCTAATAGGCTCCATACCCTACATTTTCCTTGCAGGCATGTCCCCCGTGGACGCATATTTTGAGGCTATGTCAGGCTTCACCACCACGGGGATGACGGTGATCTCCAATGTGGAGATTCTACCGCGAAGCCTCCTCTTCTGGAGGGCTTTAACCCAGTGGGTTGGAGGAATAGGCATAGTCCTTTTCTTCCTTCTCTTCGTCTCCCCTTCAGGCCTGGGAGTCTGGAGGCTTTACAGGGCCGAAGCCAGAGAAGAGAAAGCCCTAGCCACCACCAGGGAAACCGTGAAATACATGTGGAAGCTTTACGCGCTTTACACTGCCGCCTGCATTCTCGCCCTAATATTTCTGGCCGGGTTTTCCCCTTTCGACGCGGTTGCCCACGCCTTCACCGTGCTCTCGACAGGAGGCTTCTCCACCCGCAACGCCAGCATCGGAGCCTTCGGAAACCCGGTAGCCGAAGCCATCCTCGTAATCTTCATGATTGTGGGGGCCACCAACTTCATCGTTTACATTCGAACCCTACGGTATAGAAGTTTAAGGGTTCTGCTTCGCTGCGTTGAGCTTAGGGCATGCCTGCTCATCGTGGCGGCTGCCTCCCTGCTGATGACAGCCGACCTGTACTTTAACGGAGGCTTCACCAGCCCTCTAGAAGCCTTAAGACAGTCGCTTTTCCATGTGGCCTCCATTCTAACCACGACAGGCTACACTCTATCCGACATTTCAGGCTTCCCGGCCTTCACCACGTGGATTCTAACCATCCTAATGGTTGTTGGGGGAGGTTTAGGCTCCACAGGCGGAGCGGTGAAAATCATCAGGATAGTGGTTATCATTAAGGCTGTACACTACATGGTTTCTAAGGCGGCTCTACCCGAGAGAGCCATAAAACCGTTTAAGGTGGG
Organism: Candidatus Hecatellales archaeon; assembly: GCA_003662515.1. GTDB lineage: Archaea > Thermoproteota > Bathyarchaeia > Hecatellales > Hecatellaceae > B25. Next base: position 2,327 of record QMYF01000161.1, read on the forward strand.
AGGCCAGGTAATCGGGGAAACAGAAGTTTTCCGAATAATGAGCTTCATTTCCGCCTATTTTGTTCTCATCCTGCTGGAGGGAATGCTTATAACCCTGCTGGGAGGCTTCGACCCCCTAACAGCCCTTTCAGGAGCCCTTTCAGCCCAAGGAAACGTCGGCCCCTCCCTGCTTCCCGTTTCAGCCAACCTCCCAGACCCGGTTAAGGCTGTATTAATTTTTGGGATGTGGGCTGGAAGACTGGAAATTTTCCCGATTCTCGCCTTGATTTCGCCTTACACTTGGAGGGAGATTTCAAGGCATAGACATTATGGTCGCCGTTAGATGGCTTTGGTGAAGGTCTCCACAACCTTCCTTATCTGGTCGGGCTTAAGCTTGCTTGTATAAACC
>QMYF01000162.1 GCA_003662515.1 Candidatus Hecatellales archaeon
GGTTTTAAAGAGGGATTGGGATAGGATGGCTAGGCGGGCGGAGATGGCTGGGGAATCGCTGGTTTCCCTGCTGGCGGAGAAGCTCAGCGGCCTCGAAGTAGACAGGAAGGCCATCCTTCAGGCTTTGGAGGAAACGGGTTTGGCGGGGAGAAAGCCTACCAGCTGGAGGGATGAAGATTTAGAGGGTTTCGCCGGGAAGGTTAGAAGGCTTTCCAAGCCTCTGCTCATCGTAGCTAATAAGGTGGATTTGGAGGCTGCCGAGGAAAATCTGGAAAGGCTGAAGGAGACGGGATATCCTGTGGTTCCCTGCTGCGCTGAGGCTGAGCTGGCTTTAAGGAGGGCCGGCGAGAAAGGCTTGATAAAGTATAGGCCTGGAGCAGGCGAATTCGAGGTTCTTAAGCCTGAAACCCTAACCGCGGAGCAGCTTCAAGCCTTAAAGCTCATCAGGGAAAAAGTCCTAGCCAAATATGGTTCCACCGGGGTTCAGGAAGCCGTAAACCTTATGGTTTTCCAGCTGCTAAACCGGATAGCTGTTTTCCCTGTAGAGGATGTTGAGAAGCTGACAGACCATCAGGGGAGGGTTCTCCCCGACTGCTACCTTGTTCCTCAGGGGACAACCGCCAAGCAGCTGGCAGCCCTCATCCACAGCGAGCTGGCTGAAGGCTTCATTTACGCTGTGGAGGCACGCTCCAAACGTAGGCTTGGGGAAGACTACGTGCTGCAGCATAGGGATGTAATTAAAATAGTTTCTTCGAAGGCTAGAGCTTAAATGTCGGCTGGGTAATGGAGGTTTAAGGCGGAGCAGGGATGGTTCGAGTTCTCGTATGCGACAGGATAGACGAGGAGGGGTTAAACCTTCTCAGAGGGAAAGGCTTCCAAGTCGACGTTAAGCTGGGTCTTCCACCTGAAGAGCTGGAGAAAACGGTTGGAGGCTACGATGTACTGCTAGTCCGAGGGAAAACCAAGGTTACCCGCCGGGTTCTAGAAGCGGGGAAGGGCAGCCTTAAACTTGTGGTTAGAGTGGGTGTGGGTTTGGATAACGTTGATGTGGAGGCTGCCCGCCAGCTGGGAATTCAGGTTGAGAACACGCCTGAAGCCACCGTCAGCTCGGTGGCTGAGCTTACCATAGGCCTCATGCTGGCGGTGGCCAGAAGCATTCCTGAAGCCGATAGAACGGTTAAGGCTGGAGGCTGGAGTAAGGAGAAGTTTATGGGAAGCCTGCTTAAAGGTAAAACCTTAGGGGTAATCGGTTTAGGCAGGATAGGCTGCGAGGTTGCAAGAATAGCGCGGGCCATGGGCATGAGGGTTCTCTTCTACGATGTGCTGGACCGCAGCAGGGAAGCAAGGGAAATAGGCTGCGAGCCTTTGGAGTCCCTGGAAAAGCTTCTCTCCGAGTCGGATGTGATAACCGTCCATGTCCCTTTAACGGCGGAAACCCGCCGTATGATAGGGCGGAGAGAGTTAAGCCTCATGAAGCCTGGAGCCATCCTGATTAACACTTCAAGAGGAGCCGTGGTGGACGAGCAGGCTCTCCTAGAGTTTCTCAGGGAGGGAAGGCTTGCCGGCGCAGGTTTAGATGTCTTCGAGGAGGAGCCTCCTAGAAGCCTCGAGCTGGTGAAGCTTCCCAACGTGGTTTGCACGCCGCATATTGGGGCGCAAACCGTGGAGGCTCAGCGGGAAGCCTCCCTGCTGGCTGCCAGAAAAATTTTAAGATTTTTCGGCAGGATGGACTAGTTTAAGGCTTAGGTTAGGCTTATGTATTTTCGTGGCGGTTAGGGTTGAAGCTGAGAAGCAGCCTTGTAACCTCCGGAGTTGACAGGGCACCCCATCGAGGCCTCTTCAAGGCTTTAGGTTTAACGGACAAAGACCTTTCCAGGCCTCTCATAGGGGTGGCGAATTCCTGGAGTGAGTGCGTGCCAGGCCATATTCATTTGAATAGGCTGGCTGAGGCTGTTAAGGCTGGGGTTAGGGCTGCTGGCGGAACCCCTCTAGAATTTAACACCATAGCCATCTGCGACGGGATAGCCATGGGCCATAGGGGGATGCATGCCTCCCTCCCCAGCCGGGAGCTCATCGCAGGCTCCATAGAGCTTATGGCTGAAGCCTACCAGTTTGACGGCCTAGTTTTCCTATGCTCCTGCGACAAGATTATTCCGGGAATGCTTATGGCGGCCTGCCGGCTCGACCTCCCCTGTATTTTCGTCACTGGAGGCCCCATGCTTCCAGGCTGGTTTAAAGGGAGAAGGGTGGGCTTCAACCATCTCTACGAGGCGGTTTCCCAAGTTAAGTCTGGGAAAATGACGGTTAAGGAGCTTATGGAGCTGGAGGCTGCCGCCTGTCCCGGGGCGGGCTCCTGCGCCGGCATGTACACCGCCAACACCATGCAGTGCTTGGTGGAGGCTCTGGGTTTAACCCTTCCCTATGGGGGAACCATTCCGGCGGTGGAGGCGGAGAGGCTTAGGCTGGCTGAGCAGGCAGGCAGAAAAATCCTGGAGCTTGTGAGGGAGCAGGTTACCCCCAGCCTCCTAGTGACAAGGGAAGCTTTGGAGGATGCTGTGCGGGTGGATATGGCTTTAGGCGGCTCCACCAACACGGTGCTCCACTTGGAGGCTGTAGCCTACGAGGCTGGGATAGATTTCCCCCTAGAGGAGTTTGACAGGCTTGGGAGGGAGACCCCTCACCTCTGCGACATGAACCCTTCAGGAC
>QMYF01000163.1 GCA_003662515.1 Candidatus Hecatellales archaeon
CTTCCTCCGTTGACCACGTTCCAGACTCCCGGCGGGAAGCCTGCCTCTTCGGCTAATTGAGCCAGCTTAAACTGGCTTATTGGGTCTTCTCTGGAAGGTTTAATGATGATGCAGTTTCCAGTTGCTACGGCGTAGGGGGCGAACCATAGGGGTACCATGAAGGGGAAGTTGAAGGGTGGGATGATGCCGAAGACTCCCAGAGGCACCCTGTAAGCAAACTCGTCAATGCCTACAGCTACGTCCTGAAGCAGATAGCCCATCTGGAAGGAAGTTATGCCTGTGGCTACTTCCACGTTTTCGATTCCACGTCTGGTTTCACCTCTAGACTCGTCGATAGTCTTACCATGCTCCATGGTTTGGATGCGGCTTAAGGTTTCAAAGTTCTCCTCTAGAAGCTCCTTAAGCCTAAACAGAAGCCTTACTCTCGCTAAAGGCGGAGTTTCACTCCATCTTGGATATGCTTCTAGGGCAGCTTCAACAGCCCTGTTCAGCTCTTCCCTAGTGGAAATTGGAACTTTCGCAATAACCTTCTGGGTTGCAGGGTTAATAACGTCCTCGTAGACGCCTGACTCCGTGTCAACCCATTCGCCGTTAATGTAGTTTTTAATTTGGATGGGCTCCTTTATTGGTTCTTCAAGAATACTCATTCTCTTACACGCCTCCTCTTTCATTCAAAGCCTATTTCACAGGTGGTTTAATAATTGAATAAGAACTTGGTGGTTATTTATAATTTTCCTCGAAAAGTTTAAACCTGCAAAGCTCAATTTTATGCTTTAATAATGCTAAAAAAACTGTTACCATAAACCAGCAAACTTTTTGGCTAAGAAGAGCTATATTTTTTCCAAAACAAATTGAGGGAAAATTTGGGCTTGTAGGTCTAGGTTTTCCTGTCAAAGTATATGTTTTTCCCTCGAGCTGAGATGGGTATTCCCATGATCACGTCGGCTTCAGGCATTAGCCCCAGCCTCATAGCTGCCACTCCAACCCTGTACATGATCCTGTTGTCAACGTTTAGGAGGCTTGCCGTCTTCGCTGCTGAGCCTAAAGCTATCCCTAAATCTAGGATTTTGAAGAGGCAGAGGGGACCCCGGAAATCTCTGCCAGGCTTCTTTTCAGCTTTACCGTATTCTTCACAGTTTTTATAGCCGCAGGCCCCGCAGGAGAGGCCTAAAGGTTTGGCTCCTCTCACGCCAAGCAGGATTACTGCATCTGAGTTTTGAACGCTTATAGCGTCTCTCCTCCAAGTTCCCTTTCTTTCCTCCGCCAGCTTGAACATTTCCTCGGCAAGCTTTTCCTTCTCTTCGCCGTGGATTAGAGCGGCCAGGATGTCGTCTTCGCCCCTAGATTTTGGGGCGGTCCTAGCCGATATCACCATTAGCCTTCCAGCTTCAAGCACGTATTCGCGTTCAGCTTTTTCGCCTGCCTCCACCGGCATGGTTAACACCCATATGGGGGTCTAGAAGCAAACATTAAGAGGTTTCCGGCTGAAAAATCTATTCTGTAAGCCTGGCAGGAAACCTTCTTGGAGGTTTAAGGGCTGCTGGCAACTCAAACCTTAAGCCTTTTGCCTCTCCCCGCAAAGCTGAGGGTTGCAACAGGCCTATACGTGAATTGGGATTCCACCATCCAGGTTGACGAGGAGGTTTTAGCCTGGATTAGAGGCTCCCAGCCTCAGTCCCCCTCAAGCCTAATTTTAAGCCGGGAGGGGGAAGCCGTCTTCCTGCTGGCTGAAGCCCTGAAGAAGGGTGGAGGCGAACATCTAATTTCGGAAGGCCTCTACCGGAGGCTTAGAGAGCTTTTCAACTGGAAGATTGAGCGCAGGCTTGGAGGTAACGGCTTCCACATGGGCAGGGTTCTCCTCGAGCTGGGTTTGAGGCCTCTAGTATCCTATCCCTGCAGGCCTCCCTCGATAATGCTTTCTTCACCTCTCTTTAAGGTGGCCTGCGGTGGAAAGCTTCGCCTTCCCTCGGAAGCCGTAAGGGAAGACGACCCTGAATATGACCATCTATCCTTCGAGTTTAAACAGAGCCCTGAAGAGGGAATCGAGACAACGGGCAGAATAATTTTTTCCTGGGACCGGATGAGTTCTGAAGGCTGGTTCGACGAAGACTTTCTCGAGCTTGCCTTGGACGGTGAACATGTCGACCTACTGGTTTTCGCTTATGCGCATCTGTTGCTTCCCTCCTTTAAGAAGCGGACGGACGTGCTGGTGGACCTGATTGAAGATGCCAGAAGGAGGCCTAAAATCCATTTTGAGTTTGGTGAAGGCTCCCCTGAATCTATGGTTTACGCCATGGAAAGGCTGGCGGGCTGTGTTGATTCTTGGGGGCTTAACGAGAGGGAATGCATGAAATATTTGGGTGCGGAATCCGAGAAGCCTGAAGATTTAGCCGAAGCAGCGGAGGAAGCCTTGAAACGCTACGGCCTTCAGCGGGTTTGTGTTCATAGCTCAAACTTCGCCTTGGCTGTTTCAAGATTACCGCCTGAAAGGGAGCTGGGGGCTTTAACGGCTGCCTGCAAAGCGGCGGCAGCCTCAACCATGGGCGGAACCTTGGAGCGAAATCTTCCCCGCGTGGAAAGTCTTCCAAGAAGTAGGGTGGAAGCTAGAAAGGAGAGGAGAGAAGGCTTAACCTTTGTTCTGGTTCCCACCTATGTTAATTC
>QMYF01000164.1 GCA_003662515.1 Candidatus Hecatellales archaeon
CTTTAAAACTCCGAAGGTAGCCGCCTTTTTAGCCACAAGGTTATGCTTATGGATGGATTCCTCACTTTTAACCTTAAACCAAACCTTAGTGCTGTCGGGGAGATCCGGGAAAGCCTCGACAAACTTCTTCATCATAATTCTAACGACATCCTCGGCGAAAAGGGCTCTTTCAGCCGCCTTCACAACAATTTCCACCTCATCCTCCCTTTTAAGTAGCCCGTAGCTAGGCGAACTCATGGATTCCTCCACGATTTCAGCCAGCTTGAAGGCGTCGATATGGAAGCCTTCCGGCACCTCGGTGATAAGCATTCCAAGGCTGCGCTGCATGTGGGTTGCCACAGGGATAACCTCGATTACCCGCCGGGCTTCAGCCTCAGAAATGCCTGCCTTCAAAAGCCTACCCTTAGCATGTTCGCCTATAAGCTCTTGGGCGCAGGGGCAGGCTGTCACCCCTCTAACCCCCACGCCAACCTTACTCACAATTTTAACTCTACCGTTGGCAGGGTCTTTAACGGCGAGGGCTGAAGCCAGAAGCCTGTAAGGCTCAAAGCTAACCCTCCGAGTCACCGGAGTAAGCTTCTCGAGAACAGCCTCCCCCACAGCCCTAACCCTAGCCCTACTAGCCTCCTCCTGCCTTCGAAGAATCTCTAAAGCCATCTTGGCGCAAACCTTCTCCAGTTTGTAGGCTTTCCCCGCGAATTGGCTGAAAACCTCAATTATGGTTTCATACTGGCGGGAGGCGTGGATTCCCTTCCTCCAGGCTGGAAGGTCGACGAAGGCGTCGAACTGGGGCACCACAACTATTTTCCGCCCCTCATAGTTTTCAAAGCTTAAGGGCACCCTTACGCCTACCACTCCAACCTCGCTTAAAGGTATAGCTATCGGGGGAAACCTGTCCTGAAGCTCCAAAGGGTAAGCCTCCGAAACCCTCAAACCCTAAACGGTTGAAGGTAGAAGACGGACATAGTTAAGCCTTCCTCTTTCCAGCTTAAGGGAAAATTTCCTCATCTTGAAGGTAGCTTCTCCCCGTCTTCAGGGCAACATAAGCTTTCCCAAGCTCCAGTCCAAGGTAGGCAGCATGGTCAAGCCGGGAGACAAGCCCCTCCCTAACAATCTTCCGGTAAACATGTTCAGGCTTTCTCCCACGGATGGCCTTGGAAGGCTTGGAGTAGCCACGCTTATAGTGGAAGGCTAAAAGGAAGCCCTGCTCCCGGTCCAGCTTAATCTTAAAGCTTCCCTTAGGGTCCAACCTTAAAGGCCCGGCTTCCTCTTCAGCCTCCAAAACCTCCACTCCCAGCTCCTCACAGGTTAAAGGCTCATCCCTAAGCCTCTTCTCCTTCAAAAGGAGAAGGTTTAAACCCAAATCTTTTGGTGGAGCGCCCTTTTCAGCCGCTAAAACCACGATTTCCAGCGACCTTTTCAGCTCCCTAACCGAGCCAAAAGTCTTCCTGCTTGCCTCCACGGTGAAGATGAAGGCTGCTCCCAACTCCCAGCCGAGCAAGGCCAAAGCGAAATTCAACCCCGGAGAATCTACATCGGAAAGCTCGGTGACGTTTCCAGCACCGAAAAAAGTTGGAATGTTAGGATGCCTCCTTGAGAATTCCCAGTAGCCCAGCAGGGAATCTAGGAAGCTGTAGGGTGGAGCCAGACCGAGAATAGGGTCGGCTATCAGCCGTTTGAAACCAAGCCTTTCAGCTAGCTGAAGGTTTTCCTCAAGCCTTGAAACTCGTTCAGGGAAACTCTCAGGAATAATACCGTCGGGGGTTGCAGGCGTAACCACGATGGGAAGCTTTCTCGCAAATTTTGAGAGCTCCTTGAGGTTGGAGGCGTCCCCGCTGAGGATGAGGCTTGCTCCAGCCTTAACCCCAGCCTTCAACTCTTCAGGGTCAGCTGAATCTATGCTTACGGGAACCCTAACAGCCTTTAAAACAGCCTTAACAGCCCTTTCAGCCTCGTCGGCTTTTCCTCCCCCAGCCTCCATCCCAACGTCAACCATGTCGGCACCGCTCTCCACGTAATATCTGGCTTTAGCCTGAAGTTCATGGTCGCTTAGCCTGGAGGCGTCAGCTATCTCAGCCAGCAGAATTGGGGGAGCCCCAGGAGCCCACCATGCTTTCGCTCTCCCCCTCCGAATGAGAACCCCTAAGCCTTCCTCCGCCTCCTTTAAAGCTTTCCTTCTGAGGTCTTCCACCTTCTCTAGAGCCTTCCTCTCTAAGATTTCCGCTGCAACCTCGCAGGCAGGCCTAACAGGGGAAAGTTCCAGCTCCTCTAAATGCTCCAATATTTCCGCTATATCGGAGGCATGCCTGGGACCCTTAAACACGGGAACCCCCAATTTCTCCCTTAAAGGGGAAAGGTCGCCCCTCACGGCTCCGGGAAGCAAAACCAGGTCGAACCCCTCCACCATGCTTCTTGAAAGTTTCCGGGCGGCATAGGAGGGAGTTATCATGGCTGCCACGGGGATAGGTAAGGCTAAAACCTCCCCCTCCACCCTCTCTTTAACCTTTTCCAGCTGGCTTTCAACCAGCCTCTTCGCCTTTAACCCGGTAACTATCAGAATCCTACGCTTCAACCCTGAATCCACCGGGGTAAACTTGACAGGCAACAGTTTTAAGGATTAAAATTTCAACCATGGTTGAGGAAGCTGGCTTGGAAGA
>QMYF01000165.1 GCA_003662515.1 Candidatus Hecatellales archaeon
TTCGTCCTCTTTGACGCCATTGAAAGAGCTGCCTCGGTTGACCCAGACAAGATTAGAGATGCTCTAGCTGCCACCGACACCATCTGGGTGGCAGGGCCCATCAAGTTCTCTCAGCCTGGCGAAGGCTTCCTTCTCGACCCGATGCTGAAGAAGCTTGGAATAGAGGAGCAGGTGGGAGAAAACATCTACGACAACGTGGTTATCACCCAGGTGCAGGACGGCAAATTCGTTACGGTGTGGCCTGAATCAATAACATGGAAGGGACAAACCATTAAGATTGCCTCCGCCAAGCCTAGGGTTCCCATGCCCACCTGGAAGGAGCGTGGCCTCCTGTAAAAGGTTAGTTTCCTCCAAACTCTCCCAAATTTTATTTTTTAGGTGGTGGAAGCGCTGATTCCACCCCAGATAATACTTGAAGGTATTATTGTTGGCGGCATTTACGCGCTTGCCGCCACGGGTTTAACGCTCATCCTCGGCGTTATGAAAGTTTTGAATCTGGCTCATGGACACTTCATTATGATTGCCATGTATGTCACCTATTTTCTTTACACGCTTTTCGGAGTTGACCCGTTCCTTTCCATTCCCATCACGCTTCTCTTCCTTTTCGCTATAGGGGTAGCCCTTGAGCGAACCATCGTTAAGCCTGTGATAGACGCGCCTGTAGTGAACCAGATGATTTTGATGATAGGATTACTCATCTTCATTGAGAACTTTGCAGCTTTTCTCTGGACGCCTAACTATCGAGCTCTCAGAGGCTACACCGGAGCAGTTTTCACCTTCTTCGACCTGAGAATAATCAGCACCAGATTTACAGCCTTCCTTGTAGCCGTCGTAATCACAATTATACTTTACCTGTTAATCATGAGGACGAAATGGGGTAGGGCTGTTAGAGCTTGCTCCATGGATCCCGAGGCAGCCATGCTTATGGGGATAAACCTTCACAAGATTAGGGCCGAGGCTTTCGGACTTGGAATCGGGCTGGCTGGAGTTGCAGGCTCCCTCATCACCACAGTATACTTCATCTTCCCAAGCGTGGGGATGCATTACATCATTGTAGCCTTGGTTATCGTTATTCTCGGCGGAATGGGAAGCATTTTCGGAGCTCTTGTTGGAGGCATAATCCTAGGCCTCGTAGAATCTCTAACAGCCTTCTACATTTCCTCGCAGCTGAAGCTTCTAGGCGTCTTCCTAATCTTTATCCTGCTTCTGCTCTTCAAGCCTGAAGGACTCTTCGCCAGGAAGGGGGGATAAAAAATCAGACTTCCGAGGAACTGGGCGGTCTACCTGGTGCCGCTGGTAATTCTAGCGGTTCTACCCCAATTCATCGACCACCCGGTTTTCCTCCACATCGTAATTTACGTTTTCTTTTACGCCTATTTTGCCTTGGCTTGGGCAGTTTTAGGCGTGCTGGCAGGCCAGCTTTCCCTCGGCCACGCTATCTTCTTCGGAATAGGAGCCTACACCACCATAATTCTTCAAACAGACTTCGGGATTATCCCTTGGATAAGCATGTTTATTGGAGGTGCCCTAGCAGCCCTAATAGGTGTTCTCCTAGGATTTCCATGTTTCAGGCTTAGAGGAGGCTTCTACGCTCTGGCAACCCTAGCCTTCGCGGAGGTGATGCGGCTTCTCGCCATATACTTTGTTGATGTCACTGGCGGTGCTGAAGGGGTAACAGTTCCCCTCGTCGGGGAATCCCCCCTCTACTTCCAGTTTAACAGTAAAGTTCCCTACTACTATGTCATGCTTATCCTGCTCATCGTAATGATAGTTGCCTACTATAAGGTTTCAACCTCAAAGCTTGGATACTACCTCTCAGCCATAAGAGACGATGAGGATGCAGCGAGCTCCCTAGGAATAAACATTTTCGCCTGCAAGCTTAGAGCAGCAGCCATAAGCTCCTTCTTTACAGGCGTCCTAGGAGTCTTCTACGTTCAATACACACGCTTCATCCATCCTGAGTCAGCCTTCGGCCTCTGGAGGTCCGTAGACCCAATAATTATTTCCGCTTTGGGCGGGCCTGGAATTTTAGGCCCCCTAGTAGGCTCAGCCATCCTAACGCCTGTCACCGAAATGTTGGTGGCTGTTTTCGGGGGAGGCTTTGCAACCATTAAAATGATGATTTACGGAGCTATTCTCGTGTTGGTTATCTTGAAGATGCCCTCTGGTGTAATCGGACCTTTAAAGAGGGCTTTCAGGAAGCTGGCTGAAAGGAAAGCTAAAACTCGCCCTAAAGTAAAGGTTAAAGGTTTACGTTAATCTCCTTTATAGTTTTCTTTTATCGAAGGCTAAACAATAAATATGCTATCTTTTAACTGCAATACCGGGGTGCAGTCTATGGATTTTGAGCTGAGTGAAACCCACAGAGACATTCAAAGAATTATGAGGGAGTTCGCCCAGAGAGAGGTGGCCCCACTAGCCGAAGAAATAGATTTGAAAGGTGAAATACCAAAGGAGCTCGTCAAAAAACTTGCAGAGATAGGATACTTCGGCATCAGGTATCCTGAAAAGTATGGAGGAATCGGAGGAGACACTTTGGCCTTCTGCATTGCCGCTGAGGAGTTGGCTAAGGCCTCGATGGATGTTGCCTTTATGGCGACCATGCAAGCCTTCCAGTGCACCGACTTCATCTATCTTTACGCCACTGAAGAGCAAA
>QMYF01000166.1 GCA_003662515.1 Candidatus Hecatellales archaeon
ATGTAGGTATTGTTAGGGACCCTGAGACGGGGATTATCACCTATAAGGTTTTTGAGCCTACGCTCACTAAGGGTGACCGTGAAGTTCTGAAGAAGATTATTGAGCTGCTTAGGGCTGAGCTTGACATCCCCGCGGAGGAGTTAGGGTCTAAGGAGAGAGTTAAGGCTTACCTGCGGAAGGAAACCGTAAGGCTTGCTAAAAGGTATAAGCTTAAGCTGCGAAAGGAGGCCTTTGACAAGTTAATGTATTATATTTACAGGGATTTCCTTGGCTATGGCAAGATAGATCCGTTGATGCATGATCCCCTCATTGAGGATATAAGCTGTGATGGACCGCAAATTCCGGTTTATGTTTGGCATCGGGATTACGAGTCTATGCCCACTAACATTAAGTTTGAGGATGAGGATGAGCTTCAACGGTTTATTCTTCGCTTGGCTTATTTGGCTGGAAGACATATCTCGGTGGCTCAGCCCATCGTGGATGCCGGGCTTCCCGATGGAAGCCGTGTTCACATGACCTTTGGCAGCGAGGTTACCAAGCGTGGCTCAACCTTCACTATTAGAAAGTTTAAGGCCGACCCGTTAAGCATTATAGACCTTATAAGGTTTAACACGCTTTCCTCGGAGATGGCTGCCCTCTTCTGGTATTCGCTGGAGCATAAGTCTACCATGCTGGTGGCTGGAGGCACAGCTTCAGGTAAAACCACTACGATAAACTGTTTAGCTATGTTTATCAGGCCTGAAGCCAAAATCGTGACCATTGAGGATACTCCTGAGCTCAACCTTCCCCATGAAAACTGGATTCAGTCCATTGCCCGAATAGGCTTCATGGGTGAAGGTGAGATAACACTTTTCGACCTTTTGAAGGCTGCCATGAGGCAGAGGCCCGACTACATCATTGTGGGCGAGATTCGTGGAGAGGAAGCCTTCACGCTTTTCCAGGCTGTTTCCACAGGCCACGCTGGCTTGAGCAGCATTCACGCTGACTCTGTACGGGCAGTGATTAACAGGCTTACCAGCGAGCCTATGAATATTCCGAGAACCATGCTGGCAGGCTTAGACTACATTATTCTTCAGAGTAAGATGACGAGGGGAGACAGGGTTGTAAGGCGTATTGTCGAGGTTGTGGAGATAATAGGGTTTGACGCTAAAACCAACGAGCTGCTGACCAACCAGGTTTACTCCTACGATTATCCTTCCGACAGCCACATCTATATGGGCCGGTGCTACAAGCTGGAGGAAATCGCCAAGTCTATAGGTTTAAGCATGGATGAAGTTCAGGCTGAGCTGGAGAACAGGAGGGAAGTTTTAGAGTGGATGGTTAAAAATAATATTAGGAAGTATAGGGAGGTAGCCCAAGTTATCAGGAGCTACTATCAGAAGCCTGAAGAAATTTTAAGGAAAGTTAGATTGGAGATGATGTAGCGGGCATTGATTGAGCGTATGTGTCATTTCTCCTATGGAGTGGTGGGCTGGCTGGCTAAGGGGCTGGTAGGCCAGCTTAAAGACTTAGAGGAAGCGTTGGAGAAGGCTGGGATAAGGGTTGCCCTTCCAGCCTACGCCAGCTTCATGCTCTTCATATCCTTCATGGTTTTCCTTTTAAGCCTGCTTTACACGCCTCTTTTCGCCTTCCTCGCTTTCCGCCTGCCTGTTTTCCCTATAGGGATAATTCTCGGCGTTTTCGCCGGCCTCCTTGGGTTTGGGGGCGCCTTCATCATAACCTACATGCTTCCCTCCCTGGTGGCTGGCAGGAGGAAAAGCGAGGTTGAAGTTAACCTTCCCTTCACCCTCAGCTTTATGAGCATTCTTGCGAGTGCGGGGCTTCCGCCGAACAGGATTTTTAAGGCTTTAGCCGTGTTGGAGGAGCGAGGCCATGTGGGGCTGGCAGGGGAGGCTAAAAACATTCTGAGGGACATGGAGCTTTTCGGCGTTGACCTGTCCACGGCTCTTAAGGAGGCTGCTAGGAGGTGCCCCTCGAAAATTTTGGCTGGAATCTTTGAGGGCATGATTGCAGTAATCCATTCTGGAGGCGATTTAGGTAAATATTTCGATGAGGAGGCTCGAAGCCTTATGAGGGCCAGGAGAGCCATGCTTCGAGAGTTTATCGACACACTGCTTATGCTGGCTGAGGTTTACATGTCGCTTTTCATCGCCTTCCCACTCATCCTTCTCCTGCTTTTAGCCATCATGTCTTTCATGGGTGGGGGCACTGTAGCTGGCTTCACACCTGAAATGCTTATTATGATTATAATCTACGTGGTGGTACCTGCCTTCAGCATACTGTATCTTGTCATGTTAAACCTGATTACGCCTAGGGAGTAAGCCGCCATGCTGATGATGAGAGTTACAAAGGCGGAAAAGCGGGCTGCCTGGGCGGTATCCCTAGCCATGGGTTCAGCCGTCATTGGGACTGCTGCCTTTTTTTGGCCCGGCCTCCACAAGCATCCAGACTTCGACTATTTCTTCGTCATCGCCGTTATGATAGCTATTTTCCCTCCAGCCTTCCTCGACCTCGTGGACAGGCGTTGGAGGAGCTCCATCAACAAGAATCTTGTTTACTTGGTGAGGAATGTGGCTGAGGCTCAGCGGACGTGGATGACCTTTGTTAAGGCTATTGAGGAGTCTTCGAAGGTGGATTACGGGCCTCTGAGTAAGGA
>QMYF01000167.1 GCA_003662515.1 Candidatus Hecatellales archaeon
ATTTGAAACCGTTAAGGAAATACATTAAAGAAAGTTATGCCAAGAAGGAGGAACTTGGTAAATTAAAACTTCTATGTAATAGTGAAGGAGGCAGAAATTCAATATTGAGAGACTTTGTTGATGGTGTAAGCGCCATACTAAACGAGTCCTCTTTTGCTTCCACTTTAACGTCAAACAGCGATCTCGGTAAACGTATAATAAAAGATTTAGAGCCAAAAATAAGGAAGTTTGTACATTGTTTCTTGTCAATAAAAGATCCAAACTGGATCAATAACGAAAAATACGTCCCAAGAGACATGTTGGGAAGATTAGAAAGAAGTTTATCGAGTAAAAGTATATATGATAGCAGAAATGAGTTATGGGAATTTTTAACCATTGGAGATTGTAAAAATATCATTGAAAGAAATTGGAAAGATTTTGAAAACGTATTTAAAACGGAATTTGAAAGTAAAAATGAACTTACAGTCGCGTTGGATCGAATTAATAAGATCAGGGCCCCACATGCGCATGGAGGCAAAATAAAGCCAATCAAAGATGAAGATCGGCATCTTCTTGAAATTTACCTAAGTAAAATAAGCAGGTGTATAGAGTCGTACATTAAATAATTCCTCTTTTGTTTTCCTCCAAGGCTGATGGAATTGTCGAGGATTAGGAAGCCTCTCCGCCGGCTTGATTTTGTGGAGGTGACCTATGATGGGGAGCATTGGAGGCTTCTTGAAAGCCTCCGGGGGAAAGCGGTGAAGATTATGGAGGCTTTGGAGGCGGAGAGGCTTGGCCAAACCTTGGTGCATGGAAGCTTGGCTCGGGGAGATGTGAACGTTAGAAGCGACGTGGATGTGGTTATCCCTTATCCTGTTCCCTCCTTTAAGGTGGAGGTAGCCTTGGAGAAGGCTGGCTTCCAGCCAGTGGACAGGCTGCTTGTTCAGGCTACCCCCGCCCACACGGTTAAAGCCCACATCTACCTAGACGAGCTCACCACGGTAACCTTCCCCCTCGTAGACTTCACCCGGATGGAAAGGGAGTTCTACCGGTTTGGCGGGGAGCTGGAGCTTGGAGAGCTTAAGGCTGGCAGGAGAACCCCGGGAATAGATAAGAGGCTTATGCTCATCGTTCCAACGGAGAGAGGCCACCTAGAGGCTTCCATTCTTGGAAGGGAGGAGGAGGCTGCCAGAACCGTGGGGGTTAGCCCCGACATTGTCAGGCAGCGGGTTAGAGTTCTCCTCCGCCGGGACGAGATAGGCAGGACAGGCGTATACTTGAAGTATCGTTTGAGGGAGGGGGAAACCTTTGAGGAGGCTTTGAGAAGCCTGGCCTCTAGGGATCCCGCCCTTAGGAGGATGCTTCAGCTTAGGCTTGGTGGGTAAGAGTTTAATTCCGTAAAGATTTTATTTTAAAAAGGCAAAAATTCTTCCGCGGATGAACCTTCAAAACTTCAAAATTAAACTTGTAATGTTTCTTTCAGCCTTCCTCGCCACGGTAGGCTTCATGCCTTGCCGTGGAGCAGGCTGCCCAGGCTGCGGAGCCTGCCTCCTCATACCCTTCACAGCCTTCCTGGTAAGCCTCCGCGGAAAAATCGTTAGGAGGATTTCCCTATGGAGAAAAAGAAGGCTGCAGCCCTAATCCTCCTCGCCATTCTAGGCTTCTCCATAGCCGTAGGCTTAAGCGCCTACCATAGGGCGGTGAGGCCTGGAGAAAGCTTCCACCTCTTCTACCAGTTCCCAGCAAAGAAGGCTAGGCCCATCGTTTTCCAGTATGGGGGCGGAGGCTTCGCCAAGCTTCTCGACCCCAACACGCTTGAGGTAACCATCGCCCTAACCAACCGGGATAGGAAGCCTCACATGGTGGGTTTCGAGCTGGAAAACCTTCCTCCAAACATTCACGTCCACTGGTCGAACTTTTACACGAAAGGCTTCGATAAGGAGGCTAAAGCCTACCTTCAGCCTGTGCCTCCCAAAGCGAGGGTTTCCGTCCACCTAACCTTCTTCCTGGAGGATGTGGGCGGCAAACCCGTGGTTTACAGCGGATACTTCAAGGTTTACGATAGGGCTACCGGGGAGACCCTCCTCAAAATCCCCATAAAAATTTTGAACGTTAAGGCAGGTGTAAGATGATGGGTGAACCCTTAAAGTTTAAGTGGAGAGTTCACCTGGCCAAGCGGGTGGCCTTCCTCCTCCTCGGAACAGCCATGTTTGTAGGCTCCTACGGGCTGGTGATGCTGGGGTTAACCAGCCTCCTCACAGCTTTAAACGCTGGCCCCGTGGGAAGCCAGCTGGCAAACTCTGTTCCAACCATCCACCGCGCCATGTGCCTGCGGATGCCCATCGACTGGGCCATCTACACGCCTGGAAGACTTGTAAGCAGGGTTATTGGGAACCCGCTTTACGCCCTAGTCTTCCCGCTTATAGCGCTATCCTTCTTCCTTGGCCCCCTCTTCTGCGGCTGGCTTTGCCCAGCAGGCTTAACTGAACATCTAAGCCGGCTTATACCTTCAAAGCTTAAATTTGACCTAACAGGTAAGGTGGACCCCGCCCCCCTACGCTACGGCTTCCTTCTCGGCTTCATTTTCGTAGCCTTCCCAGGCTTCCGCGGAACCCTAGGCAGCATATGCTGCTCCTAC
>QMYF01000168.1 GCA_003662515.1 Candidatus Hecatellales archaeon
CTTGAAGCAGGAGGGCTGAAACCCCCTCCTCAGCTTTCCCAGCAGCCTTCTCGGCTAGTTCCCAGCTTCCTGGGGGAGCGAAGGGGACAAGCCTAACCTTCTCAAGGATGATGGCTGCCTCGGAGGTTACAGGCTCTAAGTCTAGGCCTGCAATGGTCAGCCCTGTGGTGTAGGGGCTGTGGGTGTGGACCACCGCGTTGACATTCTGCCGCCTTTTATATATTGAAATGTGGAGGGGGTATTCGATGGAGGGCTTTAAGCCTTCAGGAGCCTCCAAAACCTCTCCTTCCAAGCTTATTTTAACCAGGTCTTCAGGCTTCAGTTTCCCTTTATACTTCCCGCTGGGGGTAATCCAGACTTCACGGCTTCCGGGAAGCCGGGCGCTAACGTTTCCGCCATAAGGCAGAATAAGCCCCCGCTGAAACAGGTGTTTAACCACGTTGCAGAGCTCCGTCTTCAGTTCTTCAACGTCTCCCTCCAAGCGGAACACCCTTCATACCTAGGCGTCCTTCACAGCCTTAAGCCTTTGCTGGGAAAGGCTTTTCCCCTCCACTGCAGGCTTATCTAGCGTGGAGGCTTCAGGATGGTTAAAGTTAGACTGTTAAAGTATACGCGGGGCGGTGTGAAGCTTATCGCCAAATCGGCGAGGGTCAGCGGGATACCGGAAAGCCTTGGAGACGTGGAAACGGTGAGGATGATTGTGGAGAACGATTATGGAAGCGTGCTGGAGCACATCTATTTCACCTTTGATATTTCCGAGATAAGCGTAGCCTTGAGCAGGGAGCTCCTCGAGCATAGGATAGCCAGCCATACGGCTAGGTCAACCCGATACAACCTTGAGAAAGGCTTCGGCTTCGTGGTTCCCCCGCCAATAGGGAAACATCGGAAGCTGAAAGCCTTCTTCCTTCAAGCCATGAGGCATTACAGGCGGCTTTACGCCGACTTTTACGATAAAATGTTGGGGGCAGGGTTTTCCAGGGAGGAAGCCTTGGAGGCAGCCCGCTACCTTCTCCCCATGGCGGCTCACACCCGCTATGTTTGGACGGTGAACGCGAGGGCGCTGATAAACTTTTTAGGGTTGAGGCTTTGCGTTAGGGCGGCTCCGGAGATGAGGGAGCTGGCTGAAGCCATTCGAAGGCTTGTGGTTAAAGTTTACCCTGAAATTTTTAAGGGTGTAGGCTGTAGGGGCGTGAATTTGGGCTGCTGCCCGGAAAACGAAAATAGGCCTTCCAACTGCCCTTATATTGGGAGGATTCCCACTAGGAAGGAGGTTGCTGGAAGGGCTGGGGGCTGAAGGTTGCCCACCAACCTTCCTATGGCCTGTAAAGCCCAGTATAATAAGGTGCTTCAGGCTAGGACGCCTCAGGAGAAGCTTCGCCAGCTTGAAATCTTCTACTCGATGATCCCTAAGCATAAGGGGACGGAGAAGCTTCGGATGCATGTCCGCAGGCAGATTGCCTCCCTTAAGGCTCAGATGGAGGAAGCCAGACGGAAGCGCGCCTACACGGCTACCTACAGCTGGCTGGTGGAGAAGCATGGAGCCGCCCAAATCGTCTTGCTAGGCTTCACCAAGACAGGTAAAAGCAGCCTCCTAGCCAAGCTCACCAACGCTAAGCCGCTTATCGCCGAGTACCCCTACGCCACCAGGGAGCCTGAGGTGGGAATGCTCCCCTACCAGGACATCCAGTTCCAGCTGGTTGAGGCTCCAAGCCTGAGGCCTGAACCGGAATCCTCTTGGAACCTTAAACCTTTAACCTTGGCTCGAAACGCGGACGGCCTCATCCTCATGGTAGACCTCTCCGCCAACCCTGCAGGCCAGCTTTCGCTTCTCCTCCAAATCTTGGAGGCTGCCAAAATCTCGGTTAAAAAGCCTAAGGGGCGGGTTGTCGTCGACCTGAAAACCATGGTTCCAGGGGTTCAACTTGTGGGAACCCTTAAGGATGCCACCCATGAGGATGTTAAGCGGCTTCTCGCCGAGTATGGGGTTAGGAGGGCTGTGGTGAAGGTTTACGGGGAGGCTACCCTCGACGATGTGGAGGATGCCCTCTTTGAGGGGCTGGTTTACAGGCCTGCCCTCGTGGTTGGAAGCAAAGCAGACCTAGTTAACCGTGGAGAGGCTGAAGCCTTCCTCGAGCACTGTCGAAGCCTGAACCTTCCAGCCCTAGCCGCCTCCAACCTGACGGGTGAAGGGTTAAACCAGATAGGTGGAAAACTCTTCCAGAACCTTGACCTCCTCAGGGTTTACACGAAGCCTCCAAGCGCCGACAAGCCAAGCCCCATACCCTTCGTTTTTAAGGGTGAAGCCACTGTGCTCGACCTAGCCGAACGTATCCACCGAAGCCTGGCGGAAAAATTCAGGTATGCTAAGGTTTGGCCTAGAGGTGCTGGAAGCCCGGTGAGGGTTGGCGGCGAATATAGGCTTCAGGACGGCGACGTGGTGGAGATTAGGGGAGGCTGAACCCCTAAGGCGTTATTTTCTCCCGTAGCTTAAGGCTTCCACGGGACAGGCGGCAATGCAGTCCATGCAAACGTTGCATACATGATAGTTTATGTTGAGCTTTCCCTCGGAGTGGCTGGTGATGGTTAGGGCTAGGGTTGGACAGGTTTTAACGC
>QMYF01000169.1 GCA_003662515.1 Candidatus Hecatellales archaeon
TGCTTTCAGCCCTTATCCCCAACGGCGCGGCTGCCCGGCAGTGCCCTGTCGGACAACCGGTAGACTGTTGGCCGCGGCGTCCCGTTCCTCTCGTACTAGGGACCCCTTCCCCTCAGGCGGCCAGAAAATAGCTTCAACGCCGAATTAGGCCTTTAATTGGGGTGCGGGCCTGGGGCGCCGGCTCGCGAGTTTAAGAGTTTCGGATATTCCTCCATATTTGAGGCATATTTGGGGCATATTATAAGCGTTTAAATAGAAAAGAGGCTAAATTCTAGCTTAAAAAATGGGGGTGATAGCTACGAAAAGGAGATTTAAGGGAGAAAAGGCCAAGGAGGAGATTTTTCTTGTTTTTTAATCGGAAAAACATTCGTAGAATTCTAGAAGGGAAGAAAACAGCAACTAGAAGAAAGACCGGAAGGTGGAGGCTAGGGAATCATTCGATTAGAACTACACTTTTTGAAAAAGGGCTTGCTAGAATCGAGATTTTCAGAAAATATCAGCAGAAACTCGGAGATATGACAGAGGAAGATGCACGGAAAGAAGGAGTCAACAGCCTCGAGGAATTTAAGCAGCTCTGGATAAGCCTTTACGGTTCCTGGAATCCTGAAGAAGTCGTCTGGGTCTATGAATTTAAGCTGATTCCTGGAAGCATCAGAATCCCACCAGGACACTGTAGACTTTGCGGATCGGCAAGGCTGATAGGGCATTATGGCATCTCAGAATTAGCTTTCTCGGAATGCTTAGACTGTGGAGCCATCTATTCAAGCCAGGGGGACCTCTGCAGCCCCTCACCTTTCTGTTATAACAGCCAGTAGGGGTGCTGCTGCCTTGGCCTCTAGGAGAGCTAAGACTGAAAAGCTGAGGAGAATCCTTGAAGTCATTAAACAAGCCGGGAGAAGTCTTTGGCCTAAGGAAATAGCTCGACTTTCAGGGCTGAAGCATTCAACTGTCCGGGGCTATCTCCGACAGCTGCTTAAGGCTGGGGTGCTGCTGCAGCCTGAGAGAGGCCTCTACGTTATTAATCCCACCCACGGGGTGGGCAGGCCTCCGAGAATCCATAATCTCTGGCTCTCAGTAGGCCTCTTTGTGCCCCGGAGTTTCAAGACTTCTGAGGTTTATGGAGACTGCAAGCTTCAGGTCATCTTTGGAGCTAAGAGAAGCCGGGTGACAGCTGTCATCTCCTCGGAGAAGGGCCTTGACTACACCGGCTGTTGTTTTGCTATTCAACGGGTTAAGGCTATAATTAAGGAGATTTTAAATGTTGAAGTTGAGAACAGCCAGCTTTTCGTTAGAAACTGCGAATTTAACGAGGATTACGTGGGAATAAGGCTTGAGGGCCTCAACTGTGTAACCGTCAAATCATTCCTGGGAAGCCTTGAAAGAATGTATAACAAGGGAGACGGCCTCAGAAATGAGGTTAAAGTCAGACCGGAGAAGGTGGAGACTATTCTAGCTTTGCTTAAAGGTGGAATCACTCCCTACTATGCCGTGCAGGGAGTCTTTCTCGTCGAAAAAAGACTTGAAGAACTAACTAAAGCGATAAAATTCCAGAATGAGGGAATCCAAGAGCTTAGAAAGGTTTTTTCAGAGCTTCTCGATAGACTGAAGCCTCTCTAAGGGCTTTAAACTCTTTTTCAGCTTGAATCTCTCAAGTCCTAGCCTCAGAATATGCTCGACAAAAGTGCTCCGCTTCTCGCGACCCCGCAGCTTCTCAATTTCCTTGAAAAGCTCGGTCTCAATGGTGACTGTCATACAAATCTTAAACTTTGGCACCTCAGTTCTTCCCTCGCTTCTTCCGTCGCCCTGGACCCTTCCTCTTTCCGCGAGCCTTGGCCCGGCCCCTAGCCTTAGGCTTCTTTTCAGGCCACACCCTAGTCGCAGTGCGGAACTTCTTTCCGCAGCTGGGGCATTCCCAGCAGCTGATTTTAATTCTAATCTCTGAAGGCTTCTTTCGCGGTGTGGCGTCCCATTCCCGGTAGGGCTTCTCGATTTCAGCACCGCAGAACTTACACCTCATTCCTCACCCCCCTTAAACTCTAGAAATTTTAAGGCCCCTCTCGCAAGCCGGCAAACAGCGTCTCTGATAGCTTCCACATCCTGGTTAAGGCTGTCAACTCGTCTCTCCAATTCAACGACTCGCTGCATCAGAGCGAGCTGACCGAGTTTTTCCAGGACATCGCGTGGCACTTGAATCTCAACGAGCTCGGCGCCGGCTTCAGAATCAGCCAAGAGAGAAGGCCTCCAGAATATCCTAGACTTTTAAGCATTAAAAATTAGCCTAGCAGCCCGCAGCAGCAGCCAGAAATAGGATGTGATTTCCCAGGACAAACTCTTTCTCGCGGAGCCGGCAAGGGCACTTAACCGAAGGGGGTGATAGCTACCTAAGGCCAAGGAGGCCCTTGTCAGCCCCGAATCGAGGAGACTCAGCCTAATTTTAAGCGAACACCACGCAAAGGCCCTTTTTCTGCTTTTATGCTCTCGCTACCTCCGGCTTTAACCAGACACCAGCCATTTCAGCCCGACACCTCGGGCGGTTGGGAACCGCGGGCTAAACGCCTCGGCCCGAAGGCCTCGACGCTTACA
>QMYF01000170.1 GCA_003662515.1 Candidatus Hecatellales archaeon
GCCTATAGAAATATAAAAACAATTTACGGCCTAAAGCGTAAGAGGCGGAAAAATTTTGGCCCATAAGGCTTTAGGGTGAAAGGTGATCCCGTTTGATGGAAAGCCTTCTAGTGGGCTTAACGGTTGGCTTCCCTGCGATTGCAGGTTTAGCTTCTCTTGCCATTAAAGGCCGAGCGGCCAGGAGAATTCTAGTAAGCTTGACCACCCTAATCTTGATAGCGGCCTCCCTTTTATTCCTCTGGAGAGGCCAGTTCACCTATACGCCTGAGAAAATCTGGGATGAAACCGTTATAATCCTCGACTTTATCCTTCTCTTCTACTTTCTCTATATAGGCTTCAAGATTAGGCATCCGCTTGTGGTTTTGCTTACACTCCTCCAGCTTGTGCCCCTAGCCTACTTTGAATTTCAAGCTGGAATGGTGCATGTTGAGCCAACCCTCATAGTCGACTATCTCGCCATCATTATGTGTCTCATCATCTGCATCATCGGCTCCCTCATATGCGTTTACGGGCTAAGCTACATGGATGAGCATGAAGAACATTTACATCTAGAGCGCACCAGGCAGCCCCGCTTCTTCCTCTACATGATCCTCTTCCTGGGAGCCATGAACGGCCTTGTCTTCTCCAACAACCTCTACTGGCTATACTTCTTCTGGGAGGTAACCACCTTATGCTGCTACCAGCTTATCAGGCATGATGAGACTCCTCAAGCCGAAAGGAATGCCGCGCTCGCCCTTTGGATGGGCCTAATCGGAGGAGTAGCCTTCGTAGCCTCCATCTTCCTGGGCTACTACCAGCTGGGCACCCTAGCCCTCCAAGAAATGCTCTCCCTTCAGCCCGCCTTCTTCATGCTCCTAGCCTTCGCCTGTCTGGCTTTAGCGGCCTTCACCAAGTCGGCTCAGGTTCCCTTCCACAGCTGGCTTCTGGGAGCTATGATTGCGCCTACCCCTGTTTCCGCCCTGCTACACTCCAGCACCATGGTTAAGGCTGGAGTATACCTGGTGTTGAGGATTGCTCCAGCCCTTCAAGCTACACCTTTAAGCCTGGCTATAGGGCTTGTGGGAGGCTTAAGCTTCCTGGTTACGGCTGTCCTAGCCATAACCCAGCGGGAATCCAAGCGTATACTTGCCTATTCAACTATTGGAAACCTTGGGTTGATTATTCTATGTGCGGGGGTTAACACACCCCTCGCCATGGTGGCAGCCCTTCTCCTCCTAGTTTTCCACGCCATGTCTAAGGCCCTGCTCTTCCTCGGAGCTGGAATCGTGGAGAACAGGGTTTACAGCAGAAATATTGAGGATTGGGAGGGGCTGATTGCCAGGTTCCCGCTGGTTTCAGCGATAATGCTTGTGGGAATGGCTACCATGTTTCTGCCGCCCTTCGGCATGCTGGTGGGTAAGTGGGCTACTATGGAGGCGGTGGCAGCCTCCCCAGCCGAATGGGCTTTAACCCTCATAACCATCCTAGCCATAGGCAGCACCGCCACCACCTTCTTCTGGGCTAAATGGATGGCCCACCTCCTCTTCCACCCCCCAACTCCTAAAGGCGTTAAAGCTGAGAAGCTTCCAGCACCCTACCTGGCTTCAACCCTAACCATAACCGGCCTCATCATAGCCCTCAGCGTCATCGCCGCCATCCTAGTAAGCATGCTTGTGGTTCCAACCCTCAAGCCTTGGTATTCCGTTCAGCTCACCCTGCCCATGCTTAACCTTTCCACAGCCATCGGAGCTTTTCCGGTTTGGCCTCTCTTCATAGCCCTAGCCATAGCGCTTCTCCTAGCTTGGATGGTTTCCAAAGCGAAGGGTGGAATAGTTAAGCCTCCCTACCTTTGCGGTGAGAATGTTCCTGAAGCTCTGGAGCCAGCCTTCAGGTCTACCGCCGACCTTGAATTCCCCTTCGAGGCTTCAGGAATGTTCTTTGACAGGGCTTTAGGGGAGCCGCGGACCAACCGTTACATAACCGCTGTGGGAATACTTCTCGTTTTAATTGTTTTTGCGGTGACGGTGATGTAGGATGGATGGGTGGATGTTTAACGTGGCTTTGGCTGCGGTTTTAACGGTTTTAGCCCCGTTTATTGGAGGGCTTCTCAGCGGTGTAGACCGGAAGCTTACCGCCCGCATGCAGAACAGGATTGGCCCCCCAATAATCCAGCCTTTCTACGACCTCATCAAGCTCTGGGGGAAGCAAAGCTTCATAACCAGCAGCTTCCAGGCGATTTTAGCCTTCGGCTATATGGCCTTCGCCGTGGTAGCCTTCATCCTGCTAGTTCTGCTTCAAGACCTCCTAGTGATAGTTTTCATGGTTTCCATGGCTGACGTATGCCTCATCCTGGGAAGCTTCAACGCGAAGTCTCCCTACAGCTATCTTGGAGGGCGCAGGGAACTGCTTCAAATGCTCTCCTACGAGCCCATCTTCATCCTGACAGCCGTAAGCATCTTCATGGTTACCGGAAGCTTCCTAGTTGAATCCATCCTGAAGCTCGGCTTCCCCCTAATCTTCCTGCTGCCCGGGGTTTTCGCCGCCCTCCTAGTGGTTTTCCCCGTGGAGGCTAGGAAGTCCCCCTTCGAC
>QMYF01000171.1 GCA_003662515.1 Candidatus Hecatellales archaeon
CCTTACTTCAAAAGCGTCTATTATGCAAGTTAATGCGAATTTCCGCAACTTAAAGGGGACTTTGGTGAACGTTAAACTTCCAAATTAAATCTAACTTTGATTTTTTTCCTTAATCTTTTTTCGATTCCGTTCGATTTCTGAAACAACTTTTTTTGATAAGCAAGCCTATTTAAGGTATGATAAGGAGGAATGAGGCTCTTTGTCTGAGAGAAGGGCTGTCAGGGCGAAAGAGTTCCCTTTCCTTGTGGCGGCATCCGGACGGAGGCTCCTCATGGTGTCTATCCTCTATAAGGAGGAGAACTCTAAATCCTGCCTCCGCATGGCAGAGCTTTTCGCTAAATATAACCTGAGGATTTTAAGCCTTTTCAAGCAGGAGCTAACGGAAGGCTCGGAGTGGACTTTCTTCCTAGACGTAACCGAGACCTCAGGTTTGGAGGAATGGTTGGAGGCTATGAGGAAGCTTCCCGGCGTAGTTGACTTTTACGTTTCCAAGCCTGAGGAAAACATGTTGACGGATGTTTTCCATTTCCCGCTGACCAGCCGGAAGGGTGTGCGAATGGTCATCTTCAGCGCTGAGATGCTTTCTAGAACGCTTGGCGAGCTATACAAGGTTTTCGGGACAGGAGCCCAATTTATAACCTACAGGATAGGTTTCGACTATGGCATAGATTTGGGGAACCATTTCCGAACACTCTTCTTCGAGGTTGCAGGAGAGACTCCTCCCCCCTCCCAGATAATAGACTTCTTCCTCCGCTACAACATGTCTGCGGGATGGCAGATAATACAGGAATTCAAGGTTTCAGAGGAAAAAGGGAAAATTAAGGCTCTAGTCAGGACTAAGGAGCTTTTCGAAGCTTCAGCGAGAAAGAAGGGTGCTTATGCTTCTCAGGGTGAGAAGGCTGGCTGCGACCTCTTCCGGGGAATGCTGGCTGGCCTCTTCACAAGCCTCTACGGTAAAGAGTTTAGAGTTTGGGAGGTTAAATGTGAAGGTAAAGGAGACCCCTACTGCGAGTTCTCCATTCAACAAGTATAAATTCTCAACGGCTTTTCAAGCCGCAACAGGGAGCAGTTGTTGCTCAGTCGGGAGGTCTGTCAAGCTCATCCACGTAGGGCTTGATGTCTATTAGAGGGCTTCCATCTAGGGCGTCAAGCCATTTAACCTTCAACCTTCGACCCTTCCGCTCCAAAAGTTTTACCAGGCAGAAACCCAGAGGGTTAGGTCTGCTAGGCGACCTGCTAGCGAAAACTCCTCTCTCCCTGGTCGAGCCTGGAGGTATAGCCTTAAGCTTACCCCTATCGCTCTTGTGCATCCAGTAAAAGACTAGAAGGTAACCGTATTCCTCTATGCCTTCCAAGGCCTCCTCAAACTCCGTGAAAACCTCGATCTCGCAGCAGGCTTCGGACAGCCTTCCCTGCCTTGGGGCCTCCCCAGAAACCTTATAGGGCGAATGGATGACTCCCACAGGTTTAAGGAGAAAGTTTCCCTGCAAGCCCTATCCCGCCACAAATTTTTGTAGGAAAGTTTTCCTATTATGTTTGGGGGCTATGAGGAAAGCTGGTATTGCGGAAAGGTGAAGAATGACATCAGAACCGAGCCCCCTGAAAATCTTTTGGAGGCGAAAAGCTTGATAGGCCTAATCTCCGACACCCACGACAACGTGGAAGCCGTAAGGAAAGCCGTGGAAATTTTTAACCAGAGAAAGGTTTCCTTAGTCCTCCACGCCGGAGACTATGTGGCGCCTTTCACAGCCAGATTCTATCGGGAACTTGAAGCCCCCCTTAAAGGAGTCTTCGGAAATGTTGATGGAGATAGAGAGCTTCTCAAGAAAAGGTTTTCAGAGGTGGGTGGAGAAATCTTAGGCGACTTCGCCGTGGTTGAGGCTGGAAGCCTGAAAATTGCTTTGCTTCATGGGGTTGATGAGCGTATAGTTGAAGCCTTAATGCTTTCAGGGAAATACCGGGTGGTGGTTAGAGGACACACCCATAAGGCTGAAACAAGAAAGATAGGTGAAACCTTAATGGTTAACCCCGGAGAAGCCTGCGGATATCTTTCAGGGAAAAGAACCATAGCCCTCCTAAACCCTGAAACCTTAAACGTTGAATTCGTCGAATTTTAGGCTTTCCAAACCCTTCTAAGCCATCTTAAAGCTTCCTCATCCTCAAGGTCATACCAGTTCTGGTAGGCGTCAGCCACCGCGAAGCCGAGAAGGCTACTCCTAACATTTGGACAGTAAACCTTCTCCACTTCCTCAACCACCTTCCATAGGGCTTCCGGGGAAGCCGTAGGAACCGCCACATAAACTTTTGAAGCCTTCAAATTGTAGGCGTAACGTATAGCCGCCAGCATCGTGTAGCCGGAAGCCAACCCATCATCCACCAAAACCACTCTTAAACCCTCCAAACGTAGAGGTCTTCTCCCAACCCTCAACGCTTTCTCCCGCTCCCTAACGCTTTCCAAAGCCTTCAACCTTTGCGTCTCGACAACTTCGCTGGAAAGCTGCGGGCCCCTCAAAAGTTCAAAATTTAAAACTAAGGTTCCATCAGGTGCCACCGCCACAAAGC
>QMYF01000172.1 GCA_003662515.1 Candidatus Hecatellales archaeon
CATTTAACCTTGCATTTACCGCAGGTTAGACAGGTGTATCCTATCATGGCAGCTTTAGCCAGTCCCTCTAGGTTGCTGTAGATTTTCCCTGAAACGATGGCTGTCCAAACCGCCCCGATACCGCCGAAATATTTATCGCCGAAATTGCCGGCTGTAACGGCGAAGACAGGACACTCGTAGAGGCAGCCTCCACACCTCAAACAGTATAGGGCCTCTTTGAAGACCGGATGTTTAGCCGCCTCGCTACGACCATTATCGAGGAAAATCACGTGAAACTCTTTCGGGCCGTGAACTCCATAGGTTACGGTTTTCTCGATGTCGGCTGTTTTGCTGGGGCTGGAAACTATGCTGATGTAGGCTGGAGTTGGGCCTGTAGCATATCTCCAGGCGACCTCAGCCACCTTCATGGCGTCCTGGAAGGTTGGAACCACCTTCTCCATGCCGACCAGCGCAATATGGATTGGAGGGAAGCCTGTGCTAAGTCTGGCGTTTCCCTCATTCTCAATTATGATGAGGCTTCCGGTGTTGGCTGCCACCACGTTGGCTCCGCTTATACCCACATCAGCCTCAACAAACTTGTTTCTCAGCCACCTTCTAACCACGGAAACCTCATGCTCGATTTCCGGTTTAACCTCTTCACCGGTAACTTGCCTTAAAAGCTCAGCCACATCCTCCTTGGGGATGTGGACCGCCGGATTCATAATGTGGGTGGGCTTAATGTTTAAAAGCTGAACTATTAGCTCACCCAAATCGGTTTCGTAAACCCTGTTTCCCCGCGCCTCAAGAAACTCTCTTACACCTATCTCCTCGCAGGTTAAACTTTTCGATTTAACCACGGTTTTGCCTGTGCCCACAAGCTCGGCGAAAATCTTTAAGGCTTCTTCACCGGTTCTGGCAAGGTAAACCTGCCCTCTATTGTCTTCGATGGCGTCCATAGCCTGCTTAACTAGTTCCTCCATCCTGCCGATGGAATGCTCCTTAATCTTTCTAACCTCCTCAGCCAGCTTTTTCGTGTGAGGATGCTTCGCCAAGGCTTTCTCCACGTTTTCCCGGTAGGAGGCAATAGCCCTCTCTAAGGCCAACTTTATCCTCTCATTTCGCACAGCTTCTGAAAGCTTACTCTTATATTCCTTGGAAACCTTCAAGCTTCACCCACCAAAGCCGCATTCAAAAGTTGAACCGCATCCACAACTTTCAAGTTTAAACCTAAAATCTTGGCTCCCTCCCTGAGCTGGAGCATACAGCCTGGACAGCAGGTTACAATGGTGTCGACGCCGGTGGAGGCAAGCTCTTTAACCCTATTCACAGCCACTTTGAGACTTAGTTCAGGGTAGGTAAGCTCCATTCCCCCTCCTCCGCCGCAGCAGGCTGTAGCCTCCATGCTGGTGGCAACCTCACGCACCTTCAAGCCTTCGATTTTCCCTAGGATTTCCCGGAGAACGTGGGAGAGTTCGAGGTAGCGTGCCACCTGACAAGGGTCATGAACCGTTATTTCCCCGTCAAACCTGAGTTTAACCTTTTTCTCCCTGAGAACTCTGGCTACAAATTCCAGGAAATATTCAACTTTAAGGTCGTAGTCTTCAATGTATTTCGGGTAAACGTTTTTTAGGGTGTTGGTGCAGGCTGGAACCAGCCCTATAACCTCTCTTACACCTAAACTTTTAAGCTGCCCATAGGTTTCCTCAGCCTTCCTTGAGAAGTCTTTGAGGAAGCCTGAATAGTAGATGGGGGAGCCGCAGCAAGGCTCCTCCTCGCCGAGATAGGCGAAATTCACCCCAAGCTTTCTTAAAACCTGAACAGCGTCGAGGAGGACAGGCGTGTAGGAGTCTTCACCCTTCCGGAGGGGGAGTTTAGCCATGAGCCCTGCAAGGTTTAACCCCACTTTTTGGAAGGTTCTGACGAAGGAGACAGCCCTATCCACGTCAACCCCTTTGGATTCCACGTTTCTAACGGATTCCAGAAGCGTTTCAGCGTAAGCCATATACTGGTAGCCGCAGCCGGCGAAAAGTATTCTTTCGCCGCGGGAGGGGAGGCCGAGGCCTTTAGCCCATTTTGCCTTCTCCTTTTTGGGAAGGCCGAAAAGGTTGTCCTTTTTCACTATGTTGTCTCGGAGGAGGAAATGGCCTTGAGGGACCACACCTTTCATCTGGTTGGATGGCCTCCCAACAGGCAGGATGCCTCTTTTAACTTTTGATGGCTTCAATCCTATAAATGGGTTAGTTTCCCCGGGGACAATAGGGATATAAGAGGGTTAAAGCGAGATTTCTCCTGTCTCTGGAGGATTCCAAGGTGAGGGTTCGAGCCTCCATTTTAAAGCTTAAACCTTACGAGTGGGAGCCCTCCCGCAGGGATATAGCTGAGCAGATGGGCATCCCGGAAGGAGAAATCTTAAGGTTTGACATGAACACGGTTCCGGTTAGGCCTGAGAAGGCTTTGAAAAAGTTTGCTGAAATGGTGGACAGGCTTCCCGTTAACGAGTATCCTGACCCCTCCTACCGGGAGCTTAAGGAGGCTTTATCCGAATACGTGAAAGTGCCACCGGAAAACATTGAGA
>QMYF01000173.1 GCA_003662515.1 Candidatus Hecatellales archaeon
CACTGTGCTGAAAATTTTGGCCGCCTGGATGCTTACGCTTCCCTGTGCCTTCCTGCTCAGCCTAGCTATGTTTAAATTGGTCTGCTGGCTATTAATGTAGTTAGCCAAGGTTAGGAGGTTAAACCTATTTGAAATCTGGAAGCTCCATCATATGGCTGGGCCGCCAGAGGGAAAGGCAGATTCTTGAGGCCTGTAGCCAGCATATGGATAAGGTTTTAGAGGTGGTTAAGGAAGCTTATAAAGCCTTTATAGCCTTCACCGAAGGGAAAACCGGGGAGGTTAACCAGATTTTTAAAAAGGTTTTCGACCTGGAAAGGGAGGCTGACTCCATAAAGGACAAGCTTATAGACGAGCTTTCGAAAGGCTTGTTTCACCCCATAAACAGGGAGGAAGTGATAAGGCTTCTCTTAACCGTAGACGACATAGCCGACTTCGCCAAAACCTCAGCCAGGAGGCTTCTCTTTGTCGAGCCTAAAAACCTTGACCCCCGCCTGCTGGAAAACCTGAGGCTTATGGCTGAACTCTTCCTTAAGGCTGCGGAAACCACCCATGAAGCCTTCAGGACGCTTCTACGCGACCCGAGAGAGGCGATAGAGGCCTCCAAACAGGTGGAAAGGCTTGAGGAGCGGGTGGACGACTTCAGGTTTGAATCGGTTATCCCTGAGCTTTTAAGGTGGTGTGAAGCCTCCAACCAGGCAGGTCAATGCCTTATCGTCTACTCAATAATAGAATCCATGGAAAACCTAGTAGACCGCTGCGAGATTTCCGCAGACGTAATCAGGCATATAGCCATAAGCTACCTTTAGCTGTCCAGTCTCCTCCTATTTTGGAGGATTTTGCTTTTAAAAGCCTCCTTTAAGGGTTGAAAGTTTTGAAAAGGCTTGCTGAAAAACCCGTATATGAGCTGGCTTCTGAACCCTTAACCCTAGAGGCTTCCGAACCTTTAACCAAAGCCATAGGCTTGATGAAGAAGCTTAACGCCTACGAGCTGCTGGTTAAGCTTGATGGCAGATACGGCCTTTTAACCACTAGGACCATTCTCGCCCGCTCCTTCTCACCGGGCATGAAGGTTAAAGGGCTGATAGAGCAGGTTCCAGCCCTAACGCCTGAAGACCCCTTGGGGAAAGCCGCTGCCCTCATGAGCCAATACAGGGTTAGAAGCCTCCCCATCCTGGAGAAGGGTAAGCTTACCGGGATTCTCGAAAGCAAGTCTATTGTTCGCCTCATGGGCGAGCTTGGAGTTCCAAGGCTTAAGGCTAGGCATGTGATGGCGAGGTCTGTGGTTTCGGTGGGCTGGGGTGAAAGCCTGGCTAAGGCGAGAAAGCTTATGGTAACCCGCAAGGTAGACCAGCTTCCCGTGCTGAGGAGGGGGAAACCTGAAGGCGTTCTAACCTCCACAAGGATAGTTTTCAGCCTCTACCCCACCCAGGCTGAAACCCTTGGAGAATGGGTTGGAGAAGCTGAGAGAATGCTTAAAGTTTCAGCTGGAAACCTGGCTGAGACAGGCTTTCCCACCTGCGGGCTCGACGAGCCTGTTCAGCAGGTTATCCGGAGAATGTTAGACCATGAGTCCACCTATATCTTTGTGGAGTTCCTCGAGGAAATCCACGGCGTAATAACCTTCAGAGACCTAGTAGCCTTAATTCCTGAGCCTGTCAGCGAGGAGGTTCCTCTCTACATGGTGGGGCTTCCCAGCGACCCCTTCGAGGCGGAAGCCGCCAAACTGAAGTTTACGAGAGCTATAAACCTGCTAGCCAAAATTTACCCTGACATTTTGGAGGCTAGGTCCACGGTTAAGGCGAGGAGGGTGAAGGAGGAGGGAAGGCAGAGATACGAGGTGGACGTGAGAATAATAACTTCGAAGAGAACCTACACCTACACGGATAGCGGCTGGGACCTAGCCCAAATCTACGATAACCTAATGGGGAGGATTAAGAGGATTGTTAGTGGGAGGCGGCGGAGGAGGCTTCCCGGGAGGAGAAGCGGGGAAGCCTGAAAAGAAAAGTTTTTCAAGGGGAAAATCGGTGGGTTAATCGCGTAGCCTCTAATTCCTCCTAAGGCGGTGGTCCCCAATGGTTAGATGCGCTGTTTGCGGCTCAGAAATCGAGAAACCCCTGAAAACCTGGACCGTAATAGTAGGCAAAAACAGGCGGACAAAAATAACCTTTGGAACCTTCCTCTGCGAACGCTGCAGAAGAAAATTTAAAGCCTCCATAGGGAAAGAACCCTTAAAACCCGAACCGAAAACCAAGCCCTACCCGCCACCCTTCATGACCATGTACGTTTAAGCCTCTCCCCGCCTTTGTTAAGGGCCCGTAGCGCAGCCTGGATGGCGCATCGGCCTTCTAAGCCGGGGGTCGCGGGTTCAAATCCCGCCGGGCCCACCATTTTAGAGGGGATTTCCCCTCTAATACTCCCCTTTTCCGTGTTGGGGTTTTTACCGGTAATTTGGCATAGGCTAGATTTTTGAAGCCATTCTTGGATTAGCTTTGGAATGCTAGTTTCATGCTTCACAGCTTCCTGTTTCAATTGTTGGTGAAGCCATTCAGG
>QMYF01000174.1 GCA_003662515.1 Candidatus Hecatellales archaeon
AGGCATAGCAGATGCCGCAGATTCTCTCAGATATTCGGGGGGCCTCCTCAGCAGGCTTTCCCTCAAGGAATTTCTCGAAGAATCTTGGAGACTCGATGATGTTGAGTTCCACCTCGCTGAGCTGGTTGCCCGCAACCCTTATGATAACTCTTCCATGTCCTTCAACCCTGGTTAAAGGTGAAATCATAAATTTCTCTTCCATGGCTCTTCTTTCCTCCTGCCTTCTCACGGTTTAACAGGCTTTTTTCTTGCAAGTTTCCCTAAAATGGAGGCTGCGAAAGTATACCGGTTGATGAGGCCTGAAAGGGTTTCCAAATGTATTCTTGGAGTTTTCTCCTTCATGGCGCCTATAAGGCCGTCAAGCATGGCTAAGCCTTGATCCCAAGTCTTATCTGAAGGCCCATAGCAACCGTCGCAGGGAATGTTAGCGGCGGGACACTCAGCCTTGCAGCCGGCTCTAGTCACCGGGCCGAGACATAGGAACCCCTGCTCGAGGAGGCATTGGTCAGGGTCGGGAACAGGCTCGTGAAGCCTTCTAAGCCTTTCAGGAGGCTTCCCAGTCTTCTTTTTCGGGCATTCGTCGCAGACGGTGGTGGAAGGAAGCTTGGGCTGCTCCCCGGACAGCAGGGCTGTAAGCACGTTTTCAATGGTTATGTCGCGTGGGGGGCATCCCGGAATCATGTAGTCGACTTTGACCACCTCGCTGATGGGGAGGGCGTGAGGCTTGGTTTCAGGCAGGTCTTTAGTAGGCCTGAAGCCATCCACCGTTGAAAGATTCTCAACGTAGGCTGCCTTGAAGGCACTATCCAAATCGTAAATGTTTATGAGGCCGGGGATTCCACCGAAGCATGCACAGTCACCGATGGCGATTAGAACCTTCGACTTCACCCTAAGCTCCTTAACGACCTCCTCGTCATGGGAGGTTTTCACGCCCCCCTCCACGATAGCCACATCGATTCCGTCGGGAATATCCTTCCGGTCCATGAGAATGTAGGAGTGGACTAGTTCAAGCTGGGTTTTCAGCAGGTCTACCAGCTTGTAGGTTAATGTGGTTACGGCTACATGGCAGCCGGCGCAGGCCATCAGGCCTACGGTCGCCAGTTTTTTCAAGGTTATGCCCCCTTCTCCACTCGTTCAACTATCGGCCCGATAACCTCCGGATATCCCACCGCCATGATGTGGCATCCCTTACAAACAGGCTTCTTCTTAATCTCCCGGATGAAGTTGCTGAAGTACTCCACGTTATACTCGTTTATCTTACGCTTCCTCTCAGCCTTATCGGAGATTTCGCTGAGCTTCTTGAGGTCTGCCAGGAACTGGTCGGGAACAGTCACCCCCGGCACATACTTGCTGAAGTATTCAGCCTGCCCATAGTTTTTAGGCGGGAAAATACCTATCAAGATGGGAACGTTCAGGTGGGAGGCCTCATCTAGGAATTTCAAAGCCACTTCAACGTCGAAAACCACCTGAGTCTGGAAGAATTCTGCTCCAGCCTCCACTTTCCGCTCCATCTTCAAGATTTCCATTTCGAGGGGGTCTGCTCCAGGCTGGGCGGCTGCCCCCACGTTTATCTTCGGCGGGTTCGCTATCTCGTTGCCTGCGGGATCCTTACCCTCATAGACCATCTGTTTAATCATGGCGATAAGCTGAGTTCCGTCGAGGTCGAAGACAGGCTTGCTTTGAGGGTTGTCTCCCAGCATGGTGTGGTCTCCTGTTAGGGCGAGAATGTTTTTGAGGCCGAGGGCACCGGCTCCCAGCACGTCGGAAACCAGGGCAAGCCTGTTCCTGTCGGCTGTTCTAAGCTGGTAAATGGTTTCCAGCCCGGTTTCCCTCTGGATAATGTAGGCGGCTACAAGGCTGCTGATGCAGGCTGTGCTGCTCGGGTTATCGGTAACGTTGGCGGCGGTAACCTTCCCGGTAGCCTTCAAAGTTCTAGCCCATTCGATGGTTTCACTTATATCGGTGGTTTTATGGGGTTCCAGCTCTCCCGTATAGACGAATTCGCCGGCAGCTATCTTTTTCATCAGCTCAGAGAAGGGTGTAAACTTGCCTTTCACCCTTTACACCCCCATGCTGGACCTAGGCCCAACAAGCAGGCTCCAATCCTTGAGAGGCCTCAGCTTCTTGAAATCTTCGAGACGGCCGAGCTCCTTCAGCCTCTGGTAGATCAGATACCAGGCGCAGTCATGTTTTTCACCGTTGAAGGTTACCTCACATTTGCCTTCAAAGCATCCTCCACAGGGGCCGTTGAGCAGGCTCTTAGAGCATCGGGCGATGGGGCAGATGCCTCCGGTTTCGCCCAGAATGCAGCTTCCACAGGCCTTGCAGCGTTCCTCGAAGATTCCACCCTCCTTTTCCTGCATACCGTTGAAGATGGTGTCGTTTCCAGGATAGGTTGGAAGCTGGGGGAAAACCTCGTTTAACACTTGAACTCCTATCCCGCAGGCTAGGGAGAGAATGGCGTCTATGCCCTCCAGCTGGCTGGCAAGCGTAGAATACACGATGTGCTTGTCGCAGGTTTTGGCGATGGTGGAGGCTTTC
>QMYF01000175.1 GCA_003662515.1 Candidatus Hecatellales archaeon
AGGATGCCTCCTCGCCACATCCACCATTATCCGCATGGCCTTTTCCAAGTCGGATTCATAGCTTACCTGAACGTAGACGGGAACCATCATGGTTGGGTCTTCAACGCTATAGTTGATTATCACTTCGCTTTGGAAGATGGAGTTTGGAACCACCAGCCTCCTGTTATCCCACGTGCGCAGAACGGTATGCATCAGCCTTACATCTTCAACAAAGCAGAAGTCGTTTCGAAAGTAGATGGCGTCTCCAATGCGGAAAGGCTGGGAAAGGGAAACCAGCATCCCTGAAATTATGTTTGAAAGGCTGGATTGGGCTGCTAAACCTATAACGATTGAGGTGAAGCCGGCAGCCACAAAAATTGAGGCTACTGCGCCTTGAGCTTCAGGGAAAGCCGTGAAGGTGGCAGCCATAACCCCTATGAGGGCTATGATGGATACGGCCAGCCTTCGAAGGAAGGCGTAGGTTGTGAGCAGGTGGGGAACCCTGACAGCTAACCTATGGAAGTATTTGGCTAGGGCTCTATTCACCAGGTAAACTATGATGAAGGTGACAGCTAATCCGGTGATGAAGATAGCCAGCGACTGGAAGAAGGCTTCCCCTAAAAGCGGGCCAATCATTTCCTGTGAGCACCAAATACAAATTCCGTCTTGAAGGTTAAAGGGGTTTCCTAAGCCTAAGCTTATTCAACCGTGGCTTTGTTGAAGCTCCAGGCTGCAAATCCTATGAGGAGGAGGGAGGAAAGCAGGAGGGCTGCCAGGTTTAGGCTTGTGGGGAGGCTTCCCAGCCCTGTTAAGGCTTCCCTGGTGAGGTCTACACCGTAAACTAGAGGGTTAAGGTAGGCTAGCTGGGAGGCTGGCGGGGGAAGCTGGCTTACAGGGTAGAAGGCTCCGCTCAGGAAAACAAGAGGCATGGAGATGAAGGTGTTCACCAGCTGGAAGCCTTCAAAGCTTTTCAGCTTGGAGGCTAGGGTGATGCCTAAACCTGTAAACTGGAGAGAGGTTAGGAAGGCTGCTGCAAGAACCCATCCAGCCCCAAGAGGGTTAAGCTGGGAGGCTAGGAAGAAGGCGGCTACCATGACCGCCACGCCTTGGAGAAGCGCGATGGTTGCATCGCCGAGTATTCTGCCGAAAATGATGGCTGTCCGGGAGGCTGGAGCCACGAGAATCTCTTTTAGGAAGCCGAATTCCCTGTCCCAGATAACTGAGATTCCGGAGAAGAAGGCTGTGAAGAAGACAGCCATCATGATGACTCCGGGAGCGAAAAAGGTTAGGTAGTCTACGCCTCCGAAGAGAGGTTTGCCTCGCAGGGCTGAGGTGAAGCCGAGGCCGAGGAAGACCATCCAGATGATGGGTTGAACCACTGAGACTATGATTCGAGACCTTGACCTCAGAAAACGTTTAACCTGCCTATACCACATGATGTAGATGGCTCCTAGAGGGTTCACCATCCCCCACTTCACCTTCTCCGGTGGGCTAAACGGATGGACTCTATTCCCCCTACTTCGCTGTCGCGGAGCCTTCTGCCCGTAAGCCTGAGGAAAACGTCTTCTAAGGTGGGGGCATGATAGGAGGCCTCAAGAATCTTCAGGTTAAGCTTTGAAGCTTCCTCGAAGATTTTAGGCAGAACCTCTGAAGCGTTTCTCGTTGAGAGGGTGATTTCGCCTGTTTGGAGCAGGTAGACTTCCCCAGCCAGCCCTCCGCTTTTCAGTGCCTCCATAAACTTTTCAGCGTCCTCCGGACTTTTGGAGGCTAAACGGATGTGAATGTTTTCGCCGACTGTTCCCTTCAGCTCATCCACCCTTCCCATGGCGATGATTTTGCCTCGGTCTATGACTGCCACCCTGCTGCAGAGTCTTTCAGCTTCCTCCATGTAGTGGGTGGTGAGAAAAACGGTTATCCCCTCTTTTTGAAGCTGGAAAATGTAGTCCCAAATGCGCCTCCTAGTTTGAGGGTCCAAACCCAATGTAGGCTCGTCAAGGAAGAGGATTTCAGGCCTATGGAGGAGGGCGGCGGCTATTTGAAGCCTCCGCCTCATCCCTCCGCTAAACTTTTTAACCTGCCTGTCAGCCCACTCCTCCAACTCCACGAAGGCCAGCATTTCTCTTATCCGCTGTTTAAGCTCCTTGCGGGGAACCCCGTAGATGAGGCCGTGAAACCAGAGGTTCTCCCAACCTGTAAGCTCCGTGTCCAGCGTTATGTCTTGGAAGAGAACTCCAATTTTCCTGCGAACCTTCTCAGGCTCGGAGAGGATGCTGAAGCCTGCCACCCAACCTCTGCCCTCACTCGGCTTCATAAGGGTTGTTAGAAGGTTTATGGTGGTGGTTTTGCCTGCCCCATTAGGCCCGAGAAAACCGAAAATCTCCCCGCGATAAACCTTAAAGGTAACCTTATCCACAGCTTTAAAGCCGTTGAAGGTTTTCGTTAAGCCTTCAGCCACTATAACTTCTTCCAAGCCCTTTCCAGCCTCAAACATCAAGAGGCCGTTCGAAGGTTAAATTTTCCGCTGTTTACGCTGACAGAAACCTATATTACTCTTAAGCC
>QMYF01000176.1 GCA_003662515.1 Candidatus Hecatellales archaeon
CGAAAAGCTTAACCATCCGGTAGGCATAGACGTGGCTCCAGATGGCAAAGTTTACTTTACAGAGTTCGGTTTGAACGGCGCTCTGAAAGTCCTTATTCCCGGCCAAGGCAAAATTGAGACGGCTATTCCGAACCTGGTGAGCGCTGCGGGAGTGGCTGTAGGTCCTGAAGGGAAGGTTTACGTGGTGGAGACGGCTGAAGGGAAAGTTTGGTCTTATGATCCCGAAACTGGCAGAGCCGACGTTGTAACTGAAGCTAAAGGGATTTGGGGAATAGACTTGGATGCTGAGGGAAACATTTACCTTACCGTCCGCTCGAAGGATGAGGGGAAAGTTCTGAAGATTCCGGCTGGAGGAGGCCAGCCTGAAACGCTTATTGAAGGGTTAACCTTACCCTACGGTTTAGATGTAGCCTCCAACGGCGACATTTACATAGCGGAATTCGGCGAGCTTGCTTCTCCAACTGGAACCATAAAGGTTTGGAGGGCTGCCAGCGGAAAGCTGGAAACCCTAGCCTCCAACCTAGCCAACCCCTACGATGTAGCTGTAGCCCAAGATGGAACAGTCTACTTCACCGTGAAGGCCGGTAAAGTGTACATCATCAGGGAGGGAGAAGTCAAACTGTTCGTTGAAGGCTTCATGAGGCTCTACGGCATAGCCTTAACCAGCGACGGTTCAACTCTCTACCTCGCAGAGTTCGGAAGCCCCGCTGGAGTTTCAGGCAGAGAGGGAGACGGAACCATAAGGAAAATAACCCTTGTGCCGCCTATCACCGAGCAGCTTAAAGAAAGCTTGGAAAGCCTTGAGGAGGCAGTATCAAGCCTTTCCATGATGGTTTGGCTTGCCGTGGTCGTGTCGATAGTTTCGCTGGCTGTCTCCCTAACAGTCTTAGCCTTAGCCATGAAAATGGCGAAAAGCGGGAGACCTGTGGAAACCCGAAGGAAGGGCAGACGGTAAATATTTGCTGGCAGCCTAAACTTTATTAGGCTCCTTCTCCGTATTCTTTGCTTGGGGTGAATTTGGATGGACAATCCATCCAAGCTTCTTCCAGTAGCACTAACAACCACCATAATTCTCCTCCTTCTCCTAACAGTTCCAGCAGCCGCACCTGCAACAAACTATGTAACCGTGAATGTCCGCATTGAATCCTTGAACAGTGGCACCATCTGGTATGGGAAAGTGACGCTTCCAGATTCCTCGTTCACCGTGACAGCTACCAGCGGAAACAGCTACACGCTCTCCAGTATGCAATGCCCGTTAGGAGCTCTTGAAAAGGCTTCCCAGCAGGGAGGCTTCAGCTACCAGCTAAGCGATGCTTGGATTAGCTGGGATCTTTTCGTTTCCACTATAAATAATGATGGAAACATCGTGTACTTTGTTAATGGAGGCTTCCCCAACTATGGAGCAGGCTATGGCTGGCTTAACAATGTGGGCGACCTTGACGAGGGAGACGAGGTTCTCTGGTTTATCTATGGAAGCGGCTATACGGGAAGCTGGGACTACAAGCCTCTCAAAATAGAAGTCAACAGTGAAAGGATACCCTACGATGGAACCCTCGAGGTAACCGTGAAATATGCCACGGGCAACTACCCAAACCCGACCTGGAGTGCAGCCAGCGGGGTTCGCGTGAAAGCTGGAAACGTTACGCTGGGGACAACTAATTCCAGCGGTCTTCTCCGGGTTAACGTTAAAAATGCAGGTTTAAACCCTGGAAGCTACGAAGTCTACGCGGAGCCTGCCAATGCTTCCCAGCACTACATTAGAAGCAATAGGATAACCATCGAAATCTACAGTCCAGGAGGCTACACCGAAGAGCAGAGGAAAGCCCTAAACCAGGCCAAAGAAGTACTTGACACCAGCGGAAACGTGGCTGAAGCCTACCAACTCCTCCTCTCCAAAGGGATAATTTCTAAGGAGCTCCCCACCCTGCCAGCCAGCCTCTACACGAAACTTGCTGAGATCTACGGTCCAAACCTTGAAAGGTTCCCAAGCTTTGAAGGCAGAATCCAGCTGCTCTACGCCTTCGGCATCACCAGCCTAACAGGCTGAACCCCCTTCCTTTTTCCTTTCCCGGCTTTTCCACGCAAGCCAGAAAACCATAACTATTATTTATTTAGATGAGGCTTCTTTAGGAAAGCTTAAGGTGTACCGTCAAAGTGGTTGAAGCTTACACGCTGAAAGCCTTAAGGGTGAACCTTTCCAAGCGTAAAGCCGTAGTCCAACCCGTAAATGAAAGGTTTGCCATAGAGTTTATTGGAGGTAGAGGTTGGGGGGCGAAAATTCTCTACGATGAGTTTGACGGCCCCATCCATGCTTTTAGCCCTGAAAACCTTCTAATTGTGGCTGGAGGCCCCCTAACAGGGCTTACCGTCCCCTGCTCAGGCAAAACAGCCTTCGTGTCTATTTCCCCCTTAACAGGCCTCTACGGCGACAGCAATGTTGGCGGAAGCCTAGCCGTGGAACTCAAGAAAAACGGGTTTGACGTTCTGATTGTCGAAGGTGCAGCCGAG
>QMYF01000177.1 GCA_003662515.1 Candidatus Hecatellales archaeon
ACGCTGTGGTTCACACCCACAGCCCCTACACCACAGGGCTGACCATTGCAGGCCTAGACTTGGAGCCTGTAACCTCTGAGGCAGCCATCATCCTTGAGAAGGTTAGGCTTGTCCCCTTCGCTCCTCCGGGAAGCTGGGAGCTAGCCGAGAAGGCTGCTGGGAAAGCTGAGGAGGGGGTTTCAGCCCTCCTGCTTCAAGGCCACGGCGTGGTTGGTTTGGGGCGAAACCTGCTGGAGGCTATGGCTATGGTGGAAACCTTGGAGGGTATAGCTTTAACCCAGCTTTCAGCCCTCCTGGCGGCTAGGAGGATTCCCTCTTTACCCTGGAAGCCTGAAAGGGGGGAGCATGGGTAGCCGTCGGGAAAAACTTATTTTACCGCGCCTGTTATCCCTCTAATACGTTTAACGGTGTAGGCTTTGGCTGGAGAATACGAATACTTGGTGCCTGTGGAACAGCTCATTTCCTCAGGGATTCAGATAGGAACCCGTATTAAAACAAGGTTTATGGAGCCCTACATTTACAAGGTTAGGCCTGACGGCCTCTTCATAATCGACACCAGGAAGACAGATGAGCGGATAAGGGTGGCCGCCAAGTTTCTAGCCAGCTTCCCCCCAAAGGCTGTGGTAGCCGTATCCTTCAGGCTTTACGGGCAGATGCCTGTCCTGAAGTTCTGCGAGGCTACGGGAGCCGTGCCCGTGGTTGGAAGGTTTCTGCCTGGAACCTTCACCAACCCGCTTTCCCCAAGCTACACCGAGCCTGAAGTGGTTTTGGTTACGGATCCTTCGGCTGACGAGCAGGCTATCGAGGAGGCTTCCAAGATTAGGATTCCGGTGGTGGCTCTCTGCGACACCGATAACACCTTCAAAAACATCGACTTGGTGATTCCCACCAACAATAAGGGTAGGAAGGCTTTAGCCATGGTTTACTGGCTTCTGGCCAGGCAGGTTCTCAGGGAGAGAGGGGAAATCCCCCCGGACGGGGAGCTTCAAACGCCAGTGGAAGAGTTTGAAACCAAGCTTTCCGAGGTTAGGTGAAAGGTTTCCCAGACTGGAGAAACTTTTAGGTTTTCCTCTCCACATTTAGAGGTTTGGAGAGGAAGCTTCATGGTTAAGGTTAGGATGCCCTATAATGCTGGTTCCTGGTATGCTGGAAGCAGGGAAGCCCTCCTCAGACAGCTTGAGGAGGAATGCTTCCTCCACCCTTTAGGGCCGGGTGAAATTCCTCAAGCCGGTGGAGGAGAGAAAATTTTAGGGTTAATGTCTCCCCATGCCGGCTACATGTATTCTGGCCCCATAGCCGCCCATGGCTACGCCGCCCTGAAGAGGGACGGACGGCCCGAGGTAGTGGTGGTTTTAGGGCCCAACCATTACGGTAGGGGAAGCGCAGTCTCCATCATGGTGGAGGGGGTTTGGAGAACCCCGCTGGGAGATGTTCCCGTAAACGGGGAGGTGGCGAAAGCCATCCAGCAGGCTTCCAGCTATATTGACGTCGACGATGAGGCTCACGCTTATGAGCATTCCATCGAGCTTCAGCTGCCCTTCCTCCAGTATGTTCTGGGAAGCTTCACCTTTATTCCCATCTGCATCATGCTTCAAGACTTGGAGATTTCCAGGGATATTGGGGAGGCCTTGGCTGAGGGGCTGAAAAACGTTGACAGCCTCATAGTTGCCTCCTCAGACCTAACCCACTACGAGCCTCAGACCTCCGCTGAAAGGAAAGATAAAGCCGTGCTGGAGGCTGTTGAAAGGCTGGATGAAGCCCTCCTCTTCCGAACCGTGGAGGAGCTCAACGTTTCCATGTGTGGGGTGGGACCTGTAGCCGCTATGCTTGTAGCCGTTAAAAAGCTTGGAGCCAGCCGGGTTAAAATCTTAAAGTATGCCACCTCAGGCGACGTTACTGGCGACAGGACGGCTGTGGTAGGCTACGCTTCAGCCGCCGTTTACGGCTGAAAAGAGGCTTTCGGAGGCTGCCCTAGGCTTGGCTTCAAACGTGGAGGACCTCCTGAAAAAGTATGCGCTTCTCAACGCCTACCAGCATGGGGGGAAAGCTCAGCCTAAGGCAGTCCTAGGGAAGGTTCTAGCCGAAAACCCTCAGCTTAAAAGCCAGGTAAGAGAGGTTGCCTCCCTTCTATCGCGGATAGTTGAGGAGGTGAACAGGCTTACCCCTGAAGAGCAGCTTAAAATCCTTAGGGACAGGTGGCCTGAACTACTGGAGGCTAGGAGGAAGCCTGCTGAAGCCGAGGAGAAGAGGCTTCCCCCGCTTCCTGAAGCCGAAGAGGGGAAAGTGGTAACTAGGTTTTCACCCAACCCCGACTGTGTTCTCCATTTGGGCTCGGCTAGGGCAGCCGTCCTATCCTGGTTTTACGCTCGAAACTATAAGGGCAAATTTATCTTGAGGTTTGAAGACACGGACCCGCGGGGTAAAAAGCCTAAAAAAGAGTTTTACGAGAGCATTCGGGAGGATTTAGAGTGGCTGGGCTGCAAGTGGGATGAAGAGCACATTCAAAG
>QMYF01000178.1 GCA_003662515.1 Candidatus Hecatellales archaeon
CCTCCACCCTACACGGTTTCCCGAGA
Organism: Candidatus Hecatellales archaeon; assembly: GCA_003662515.1. Taxonomy (GTDB): domain Archaea; phylum Thermoproteota; class Bathyarchaeia; order Hecatellales; family Hecatellaceae; genus B25. Next base: position 27 of record QMYF01000178.1, read on the forward strand.
AAACCTCCGCTTCCCGCCATCTTTTAAAGGCAAAATAGAGTTTGTGGGCCCCTTTATCAGGGTTAAACCTGAAATGCTTCCCAGCCAGGAAGCCCTCAAAGAAGAGTTGGGCTTTAACCCTTCCGAGCCTTTGGTTTATGCGGCTGCCAGCGGGCCAACCTATGAACGGTGGTGGCTGGGAAGGAGACTGGAGAAAATACTGTCGAAGGCTTCAGGCTTCCAGGCGGTTCTCACCTTGGGTAGAAGAGACCTGGAAGGCTATGCCCGCCGGAGAAATAAGCTTACGGTTTACGGGTGGATTAAGGATAGGTTTAAGTTTTTGAAGGCCTGCGACCTGCTGGTGGGGAGAAGCAGCCATGGAGCCGTAACCCAAGCCCTAGCCTACGGTAAACCTTTACTCTTGATTCCAACCCAAGAGCAAACCGAGCAGATAGGAAACGCTAGGACGGCGGTGAGTCTCGGTGTGGCTGAAGCCTTAGACCCGCGATACCTCTCCGAGGAAACCCTTCTACCCCTCATAGAAAAAATCCTAAACAATGAAACTTATAGGCTGAGGGCTGAGAGAGTTAAAGCTTCAGCTCAAAACCTTAAAGGGGCGGAGAAAGTAGCTGAAGACATTTTGGAGCTTCTTTAAACCTTCACGGTAAGCTTTTTCACTTTCCTTAGGTCTCCGCTGACAGCCTCCCTAAGACCTACTTTTCCCTCTAAGGTTAATGCTTCCTCCAAGCTGAAGTCCACCGTCAACTTCTCCTCGAGACGGACTCCAAGAATCTCAGAAACCTTTAAGGCTTCACCGTTCAAGCCTGCCAGGGGGGTTAAAAGGAGACTGTTGAGGCCTTCCCGGAGAAGCCTTAAAAGTTTAAGGTTTATGGTGGCGGCTTCTCCGAGTTTGACCCCGTAAACTACGGCCGACAGCTTCAGTTTTGAAGCCAGCTGGGAAGCCGCCATTACCTTCGCTTTTTCCCAGAGAGCCTGTTTGAGACCCTCTTCAACCTTCCTAAGGGTTCTCCATGTTTGAGGAAGCTCCGCCATGTAGGCTTCCAGGCTTCCGTCAGCAGTCCATTCAGCCAGTTTTCCCCCTAAACCTGAAATTTTCCCTTCATCTGTAGAGAAGATTACAGGTTTCACGCCTCTTTTCATGATGAGCCATGCTGCAGCAAGGTCTGAGTTGTCTTCGAGGAGGGTTAAGGTTTTCCCCTGGCTTCCCTCCGGGAGGCCGCCGAACCCTGGGAAAACTTCCCTGTAAATGTAGGCTGCTTTCTCCCTAGCCTCAACATAGATGATCAGCTCAGGGTTTTCCAGGTCAACTTCAAGCTTTCCAGGGAAACTTTCCAACAGAATCCTTCCAACTTCCCTTTCAACATCGCGGCTGGTGTAAGGATGGCTTCCAACCCTCCTAGCCCTCACAGCAAACCTTACCCTGCCTTTAAGCTTCCCCTGCAGGAGGCTGACGGCTACACCGCCTAAGGCTTCAAGCTTTAAGGGTGCTTTCACCGCTGGAGCCGCATAGTCCACCCCGAAAACTTTAGCCGCTAGAGGGGCAGCAGCCTCAGCGTTCTCCTGCTCGAGGAAGATTCTTCCCCCCTCCTTCCAGCAGCTCCCAGCCGGGAACCCATGCCTCCTCAGAAAGTTCTTCACGTTTCCCATCAGCAAGTTTTCCAGTCTCCGCCTTACCTTGGGGCTTTTCAAAGCGGCTTCCGAGTAGGCGAGAAGCACCAAGCTCGGCCTAACCATTAGCCTTTCTTCCTCAATAAACCGAAACTCTTGCAACTCCTTTAACCTTAAGGATTTCAGGGATAAGGTTTCCAGGGATTTCCCCCTCAACGATGAGGGTCAACCTAGGCTCGGGATGAAGCTCAGGATCGTCGACTAAAGCCTGCCTTATAGATAAATTTCGCTTGGCCAGCAGGGTGGAGGCCCCAGCCAGAATTCCAGGCATCCTCGCGTTCACAGGTGTGATTTCAAGAACGCTAAAGCCGAGATGGTGGGCTACCTCCCGAAGCGAATGGCCTGCCGAACGTAGATGGAAGAAGAATACGCTGAGTTCAGGGTCACCCTCAATTTCTTCAATTGTTTGAGCTACGGTTCTCCTATCCACCTTTACAGCGCGAGCTACGGTTACCTTGCTTATCTCAAGCTCGTTGCAGTAGATTTTGCCTTGACGTATGCTTAAACCGTTCTCTATTAGTAGCCTTACCACGGCGAGTTTTCCAGGTTGGCCTTCAAATCTCTTGAGGATTTTCGACCACATAAATGTACATTTCTGTACAATAATACATAAATATGTTGCCTGACGTATAGGATAAAAACCTGAAAAGACAGGTGTGGGCAAATGATGGAAACAAGGGCGAACAAAAACCTTGTTCTTCAACTTTTCCGGCCATGGACATTTCGACATGAAGGCTTACCAAGACTATCTGGAGGGGAAACTTGTCGGCTATGCTTATCCCGAAGAGCAGATTAAGGCTTCCATTGGAA